>NZ_JBJHAK010000006.1:0-211486 GCF_054050975.1 Blastococcus sp. SYSU DS0828
TTTATTTTTTAATGTTATATTTTTTAGATTTTACGCGTGCGCGGCCTGGCGGGGCGCGCCCCCCCGCCCCCCCCCCCCCCCCCCCCCCCCCCCCCCCCCCCCCCCCCCCCCCCCCCCCCCCCCCCCCCGCCGGGGTCGCAGCGCGGTGCCGGCCGATCAGGGGGCCGGCGCCGCGGAGCAGATCACTCCAGGACGGCGAACTGGCCGTTCTCGACGACCTGCACGACGGCCGGGTGGTCGGCGTCCCGGTTCTCGTCGATGGAGAACTCGCCGAGGACGGTGGGCACGTCCTCGATCTCGCCGAGCGCTTCCTGGATGCTGTCGCGCTCGCCGGAGCAGTTGGCGCGCACGGCCTGGTCGACCAGCTTCAGCCCGGCGTAGGCCTGCGCCGCGAACTGGTCGGGCTGGGCGTCGTACTCGGCCTCGTAGGCCTCGAGGAACGCCTGGTTCTCCGGGTTGTCGGACGAGGAGTTCCAGGCGGCGCCGACGACGACGCCCTCGGCCGCCTCGCCCGCGTCGGCCATGAGCCGCGGGTTGTTGAACCCGTTGCCGCCGATGATCGGCACGTCGATGCCGAGCTCACGGGCCTGGGTCACCAGCGGCACCGCTGCCTCGATCAGGGCGGAGACGACCAGCGCGTCGGGGTCGTTCTCCCGGGCCTGGGTGAGCAGGGCGCGGAAATCGGTGTCGGACTTGGAGAAGGTGATCGTCTCGCTGATGTTCACGCCCTCCTCCTCCAGCGCGGCGGCGAACGCCTCGTAGCCGGACTCGGTGAAGGCGTCGTCGTTGCTGTACATGACCACGACGTCCTGGAGCCCGAACTGCTCGGTCGCCTGGGCGATCGTCTGCGGGATCACCGCCTGCTCGGTGAGCGAGGCGCGGAAGATGTAGTCGCCGATCTCGGTGACGCCCTCGGCGGTGTTGGAGATCCCCAGCACGGGGACGCCTGCGTCCTGGGCGATCGGGTCGGCCTGGACGGCGGCGTTCGACAGCGTGGGGCCGATGATCAGGCTCACGCCGTCGGAGACGAACTCGTCGAACAGCGTGATGGCCTGGCGCGGATCGGTCTGGTCGTCCTCGATCGTGAGGTCGTAAGTGACGCCGCCCTGCTCGGCGAGCTCCGCGGCGGCCAGTTGCAGGCCGCGCTGCTGCGACTCGCCGTAGCTGGCCGCGGCGCCGGTGAGGCTGAGCACCGCGCCGAGGGGCACCTCGCCCTCGATGGTGCAGGATTCGCCGCTGCCCTCGCCGGTCAGCTCTCCGGAGGCAGCGGTTCCCCCGCCGTCGGACTCACCGGAGCCGCAGGAGGCGAGGAGGAGGGCCGCGGCGCCGGCCGCGGCGACGGTGTGGAGCTTGGTGCGCATGTCTCTCCCTTGTCGAGCACGACGACCGCGCACCGCCGAGGCGGCCGCGCGTTCCCCGGGTCGGACGGGCACTGCCCGTGTCACCCCGGCATCGTGGGCCGACCGAGGTCGGTCGGCCGGGTTACGGCCGTCACAGTAGGCAGCCGCGGCCGGGCTTCCCCTAGGGGCGTGGCAAGCGTGACCAGTACGTGACCGACCCGGTCCCCGGGGACGCGCGTCGGAGGCGCGGCGCGCCGCTCCCGGCACGCGGGGTAGAGGATGGGACGCCCCCCACCACCGACCACGGAGGTTCCCGTGCCCGTGCCCGTGCCCGTTCCCCGGGCGAGGACGTAGTGCGTCCCGCTCGCGCCGCCCGGTCGGGTGGCCCCGTCCCCGGTCCCGCTCTCCTCCCCCACCTCTCCCGCCGCGCCCTGCTGGCCGGCACCGGCGCCGCCCTCGCCGCCGCGCTCGCCGGCTGCGGCCGCACCTCGGACCCCGCACCGTCCTCCCCGGGGCCGCTGCGCATCGGCGCCATCCCCGACCAGGACCCCGAGGTCCTGCAGCGGCTCCACGGCACCGTGGCCGACTCCATGGCCCGGGCGCTCGACGTCGACGTCGAGTACCGGCCCGTCACCGACTACGCCGCCGCCGTCTCGCTGTTCCGCACCGGCGACCTGGACCTGGTCTGGTTCGGCGGTCTCACCGGCGTCCAGGCGCGGCTGCAGACCCCCGGCGCCGTCCCGATCGCGCAGCGCGACATCGACGAGGAGTTCCACTCCGTCTTCGTGGTGAACGCGAGCACCGGCCTGTCCCCGTCCGAGGACCTCACCCCGCTCGGCGACCTGCGCTTCACCTACGGCAGCGAGACCTCGACCTCGGGCCGGCTCATGCCCGCCTACTTCCTGCGCGAGGCCGGCGTCGACCCGGAGGGCTTCCCGGGCGGCCCGGGGTTCTCCGGCTCGCACGACGCGACGCTGTCCCTCGTCGCCTCCGGCAGCTACCAGGCCGGCGTGCTGAACGAGCAGGTCTACGAGTCCCGCGCGGCCGCCGGGGAGATCGACCCGGCGGTCGTCCGCTACGCACGGACCCCCGCCTACCACGACTACCACTGGCTGCTCGGCCCCGGCGCCGTCGAACGGTTCGGCGACGACCTGCCCGACCGGCTGACCGGGTACTTCACCGGCCTGTCCGCGCAGGATCCGCAGGACGCCGAGGTGCTCGGGCTGTTCGGCGCGGGGGCGTTCCTCCCCACCGAGGCGGCGAACTACGACCAGATCGAGCAGATCGGCCGGGACCTGGGGCTGGTCAACTGACCGAGATCGCGCGGCTCACCGGTATCGAGGTCCGCTTCGGCGGCACGCCTGCCCTCGCCGGGGTGGACCTCGCGGTGGCCGCCGGCGAGCGGGTCGCCGTCGTCGGCGCCTCGGGAGCGGGCAAGTCGACGCTGCTGAACGTGCTCAACGGCGCGGTGACCCCGACCGCGGGGCAGGTGCGGGTCCTCGGCGAGGACCCGACGGCGCTGCGCGGCCGGGACCTGCGCCGGCTGCGGGCCCGCACCGGCACCGTCCACCAGCACCTGGAGCTGACCGGCGCGCTGCGGGTGGTGCACAACGTCAACGCCGGGCGGCTGGGTCGGTGGCCGGCCGGCCGGGCGGCGTGGTCGCTGCTCCGCCCGCAGGACCCGTCGACGGTGCGGCAGGCCCTGGAGCGGGTGGGCCTCGCCGACCGGATGTACGAGCGCACCGACCGGCTGTCGGGAGGGCAGCGGCAACGGGTGGCGCTGGCCCGCCTGCTCGTGCAGCAGCCGGAGCTCGTGCTCGCCGACGAGCCGGCGTCGGCCCTCGACCCGGCGCTGGCCGACCTCGCCCTCGGCCTGCTCGGCGACCTCGCGACCGAGCGGGGTGGCGCGCTGCTGGCCTGCCTGCACGACCCGGCCCTGGCGCTGCGCCACTGCGACCGGGTCGTCGGCCTTGCCGCCGGCCGGATCGTCCTGGACGCCCCCGCCCGCGGCCTGACGGTGGCGGAGCTGGAGCGGTTCTACGGGGTCACCCGGTGACGACCGTCCTCGACCGGGCGGCACCTCCCGAGCTCCGGCTGCGCCGGGACCGGCGGCGGTGGGTCTGGGGGCTGGCCGGGCTCAGCCTGCTCGGCTGGGCGCTGGCCGGCAGCGGGCTGTTCTCCGGGCCGGTGCTCAACCCGGCCGGCACCGCCCAGGTCGGCCGCTTCCTCTCCGCCGCGCTGCGCCCGGAGCTGGGCGGCGAGTTCCTCCGCGTCGTCGCGGGCTCCACCCTGGTCACCGTCGCCTACGCCGTGCTCGGCGCCGGGCTGGCCGTGCTGCTCGGCGCGCTGGCCGCGGTCCCGGTCTCCCGGACCGCCTGGGGAGGACGGCGCACCGGCTGGCTGCTGACCCGCGGGGTGCTGGCGCTGCCCCGGGGGCTGCACGAGGCGGTGTGGGGCCTGCTGCTGGTCAACGTGCTCGGGCTCGACCCGTGGGTGGGCGTGCTGGCGATCGCCGTCCCGTACGGCGCGATCACCGCCAAGGTCTTCGCCGACCTGCTGGACGAGGTGCCCCGGGGCAGCTACGACGCCCTCCTCGCGGCAGGCGCCGGGCGGGGGACGGCGGCGCTGTACGGGCTGCTGCCCGCGGCCGCCGGCGGGCTGCTCTCGTACTCCTTCTACCGGCTGGAGTGCGCGGTCCGGGCAGCCGTCGTCCTGGGGCTGATCGGGGCCGGCGGGCTCGGTTACCAGCTGGCGCTCTCCTTCACCTCGCTGCGCTGGGCGCAGGTGTGGACGACGGTCTACGCGCTCGCGCTGCTGTGCCTGCTGGCCGACGTCGGCGGCCGGGCCGTGCGCCGCCGGGTCGCGGCACCCCGGCGCACGGGCACGGGGTCCCGGCGTGATCCGCTGCTGACCGGCGCGGTGCTCGCCGTCGTCGCCGCGGTCGCGTGGGCGGCCTGGTACCTGGCGCTCTCCCCCGCCGCGCTGGTCTCCGCACGCACCCGCGAGCAACTGGCCTACGTCGCCTCGGCCGCGTGGCCACCTGCCCTGGACGGCGATCTGCTCGGCGACGTCTGGTCCACCGCTCTGGAGGCCCTGCGCATGTCGGTCCTGGCGATCGCGTTCGCCGCCGCCGGCGTGGTGGCGCTGGCCGCCCTCGCCGCGCGCCCGCCCGGCCCGGCCGGGCCGGTGCGACGCACCGCCGGGGTGCTCACCCGGCTGGCCCTGCTCCTGCTGCGCGCCGTCCCGCCACCGGTGTGGGCGCTGGTCGCGTTGTTCGTCCTGCTGCCCGGCGTCCTGCCCGGAGCGCTGGCCCTCGGGGTCTACACCCTGGGCGTGCTCGGCCGGCTGGTCGGCGAGGCGGTCGAGGAAACCGACCGGCGCCCGGCCGAGGCGCTGCGCGCCATGGGGGCCTCTCCGGTCGGCCGGTGGCTCTACGGCTCCGCCCCGGCGCTCGCCGGCCCGGTGCTCGCGCTGTCGCTCTACCGCTGGGAGGTGGCGATCCGCGACACCGTCCTCGTCGGCCTGCTCGGCGCCGGCGGGATCGGGGTGCTGCTGTCGGCACGGATGTCGGCCTTCGACTGGGCAGGCGTCACCACCGTGCTGGCGGCGATCGTGCTGCTGACCTTCCTCGTCGACCTGGTCAGCGACCGCGCCCGCGCCGCAGTTCGATGAGGCGATGACACTGCGACCCTCCGGGCCGCACCACGGCCAGGTGCCGTTCCCCGGCTGCGACGAGTGCGTCCGCGTTCCCTGCCGGGAGCCCTCCGGGCCCCGCGGCGGGGAACGCCCTACCTCCAGCGTGCGGTGACGGACAGCGCCGCCAGGGCGGCGGCGCCCGCGGTGGAGGTGCGCAGCACCTCCGGGCCCAGCCGCACCGGTTCGGCCCCGGCCGCGTGGAACGCGACGACCTCGCCGTCGGAGAGCCCGCCCTCCGGGCCGACGACGATCACCACGGTGCCCGAGGTGGGCACGGCCAGCTCGGCCAGCGGCCGGCGGGCCTGCTCGTGCAGGATGACGGCGAGGTCGGCGTCGGCGAGCACCCCGGCGACCTCCCGGGTGCTCATCGGCGCGGTCACCTCGGGCAGCCGCGGCCGCCGGGACTGCTTGCTCGCCGCCCGGGCCGCGGCCCGCCACTTGGCCAGGCCCTTCTCCACCCGGTCGTCGCGCCAGCGGGTCACGCAGCGCGCGGCCTGCCACGGCACGATCCGGTCGACGCCGAGCTCGGTGGCCAGGTCGACGGCCAGCGGGCCCCGGTCCCCCTTGGGCAGGGCCTGCACCAGCACGAACTCCGGGTCCGGCGCGGGTACCTCGAACCGGTTCCGCACGGCGACGCGCAGACCCTCGCGGCCGGCGGCGACGACCTCGCCCTCGGCGACGGTGCCCGCGCCGTCACCCACGTGCACCCGCTCGCCCGGTTGCAGGCGCAGCACGTCGACGGCGTGCCGCCCCTCCTGCCCGGCGACGAGCAGCTCCGGGACCTCGGGCAGCTCCTCGACCAGGAACAGCGGGACGCCGTCGAGCTCGGGGGCCTCGGTGCTCATCGATCAGCGCCCGTGGAAGGCGTCGCGGACCCGGGAGAACAGGCCGCCCTGGGCCTCCCGGTTGGCACCGGGCTGGTCCTCCCCCCGGAGGGCGGCCAGCTCGCGCAGCAGCTTCTCCTGCTCGGCGTCGAGCTTCGTCGGCGTCTGCACCTCGACGTGCACCAGCAGGTCACCGCGCCCGGTGGCACGCAGCCGCGGTGCCCCGTGCGCGCGGAGGGTGAGCACGCTGCCCGACTGGGTGCCCGGGCGGATGTCGAGCTCCTCCTCGCCGTCGAGCGTCTTGAGGGTCAGCGTGGTGCCCAGCGCTGCGGAGGTCATCGGCAGCGTGACCCGGCAGTGCAGGTCCTCGCCATCGCGGGTGAACACCTCGTGCGGCCGCTCGTGCACCTCCACGTACAGGTCGCCGGCCGGCCCGCCGCCGGGGCCGACCTCGCCCTGGCCGGTGAGCCGGATGCGCATCCCGTCCTCCACGCCCGGCGGCACCTTCACCGACAGGGTGCGGCGGGCCCGCACCCGGCCGTCGCCCGCGCACTTCGGGCACGGCTGCGGGATGACCTGGCCGGTGCCCGAGCAGGTCGGGCAGATGCGGCTGGAGACGACCTGCCCGAGGAAACCGCGCTGCACGCTCTGCACCTCGCCGCGGCCCGAGCACGTGCCGCAGGTGGCCGGGTGGGTGCCGGGGGCGGTCCCGGCGCCGGCGCAGGTGTCGCAGAGCACGGCGGTGTCGACGGTGAGGTCCTTCGTGGTGCCGAAGACGGTCTCGTCCAGCTCCAGCTCCACCGGGATCAGCGCGTCCCGCCCGGCCCGCGTGCGGCTGCGCGGGCCACGGGTGGCCGCGCCGCCGAAGAAGGCGTCCATGATGTCGCCCAGGCCGCCGAACCCGGCACCGGCGAACCCACCGGCACCCCCGGCGCCGCTGTCGAAGGGGTCACCGCCCAGGTCCACGATCCGGCGCTTCTCCGGATCGGTCAGCGCCTCGTAGGCGCGGGTGACCTCCTGGAAGCGCTCCTTGGCCTCCGGATCGGGGTTGACGTCCGGGTGCAGGTCGCGCGCGAGCCGCCGGTAGGCGCGCTTGATGTCCTGATCGGTCGCTCCCTGGGCCAGGCCCAGCACGCCGTAGTAGTCGGTCGCCATCGAAAAGTCTCGTCCTCAGCTCTCGGCCAGCAGGTGGCCGACGTAGCGGGCCACGGCTCGCACCGCGGCCATGTTTCCTGGGTAGTCCATGCGGGTCGGTCCCACGACCCCGAGGCCGCCGAGCGCCCGGTCACCCGAGCCGTACCCGACGGTGACCAGCGAGGCCCCGGACAACGCCTCGTGGGCGTTCTCCTCACCGATGCGCACCAGCACGGTGCCGGCGTCGACCTCGCTCATCAGGCGCAGCACGACGACCTGTTCCTCGAGGGCCTCCAGCAGGGGCCGGAGCGTGCCGGGGAAGTCGGTGGCGGTGCCCCGTGCGAGGTTGGCCGTCCCACCGATGACCAGCCGGTCCTCGCTGGGCTCGACGAGGGTCTCCACCAGCGTGGCGCTGACCGCGGCGACCAGCCCCCGCAGGTGCGGCGGCGCGGTCTCCAGCAGCCCGGGCACCTTGTCCCCGGCCTCGCCCAGCTTCACCCCGGCGAAGGCGGAGTTGAGCAGGGCACGCAGCTCGGGCACCGCAGTCGGGTCGACGTCGGCCGGGCAGTCGACGACGCGCTGCTCGACCCGGCCGGTGTCGGTGATGAGCACCAGCAGCAGCCGGCCCACCGCCACCTGCACCACCTCGAGGTGCCGGACGGCGCTGCGCGACAGCGTCGGGTACTGGACGACCGCCACCTGGCGGGTCAGCTGCGCGAGCAGCCGCACCGTCCGGCCGAGGACGTCGTGCAGGTCGACGGCGCCGTCGAGGAAGCGCTCGATCGCCCGGCGCTCGGCGGCCGACAGCGGCTTCACCGCCGAGAGCCGGTCGACGAACAACCGGTAGCCCTTGTCGGTGGGTACCCGGCCGGCGCTGGTGTGCGGCTGGGTGATGTACCCCTGCTCCTCCAGCACCGCCATGTCGTTGCGGATGGTCGCCGGGGAGACGCCCAGGTCGTGCCGCTCGGCGAGGGCCTTGCTGCCCACCGGGTCGTTGGTGGAGACGAAGTCCTGGACGATGGCCCGGAGCACCTCCAGGCGCCGTTCGTCGTGCGCCACGGTGACACCTCCCCGTACCGGTCGACGCGCCGTGCCGCGCCCCGGGGGCGGGACCGACGCCGGCCCCGGTTCGCCCCGGCTGGCACTCGCACGGACAGAGTGCCAGGCCAGCATACGCGAAGCAGCCCGTCCTCCTCCCCCGCTCGCAGGCTCGCGGCGAGCCCCCGGACGGGGCCGCACGGGCGGGGGTACGGCGCCGTTCCGACGGCTAGGCTGGTAACGGTCGGTGCCCCGGGCGGGGGCGGAGAGCGGAGGTCGGTCCCCTGATCTTCAAAGGCGTGCGCAACGGGCGCCCCTATCCCGACCACGGCTTGTCCACCCGCGACTGGGCGATGATCCCGCCCCGCCAGGTCCGGCTGGACACGCTGACGACCACCAAGCGCGAGCTGGCCCTCGACGCGCTGCTCGCCGACGACTCCACCTTCTACGGCGACCTCTTCCCGCACGCGGTGCAGTGGCACGGGGAGCTGTACCTGGAGGACGGGCTGCACCGGGCGCTGCGCGCGGCGCTGCAGCAGCGCACGGTCATCCACGTGCGGGTGCTCGACCTCGACGCGCTCACCCCTGTGCAGACGCCGGACGGCCCGAGCACGGCATCGCTCCCGGCGCAGCCACCGGTGCCCGGGCCGCGGGACGGCTGACCTAGAGCCAGCCCTTCTCCTCCGCGACGCGGGCCGCCTCCACCCGGGTGCGGGCGCCGGTCTTCCCGATCGCCGACGACAGGTAGTTGCGCACGGTCCCCTCCGACAGGAAGAGCCGGCCGGCGATGTCCGCGACGGTCGCCCCGTCGGCCGCGGCGCGCAGCACGTCGGCCTCCCGGGTCGACAGCGGCGTGGCCCCGATGGCCAGGGCGGCGGCCGCCAGGTCGCGGTCGATGACCCGCTCGCCGGCCATCACCGCCCGGATGCCCTGCGCCAGCTCGCTCACGGGCGCGTCCTTGACCAGGAAGCCCGCGGCGCCGACCTCCATGGCGCGGCGCAGGAACCCCGGCCGGCCGAACGTCGTCAGGATGACCGCGCGGCACCCGGGCAGCGCCGTCGCCAGCTCCCGGGCGGCCGCGAGCCCGTCGGCGCCGGGCATCTCGATGTCCAGCAGGGCGACGTCGGGTCGGTGCTCCACGGCGGCCGCCGCCACGGCGTCGCCCCGGCCCACCTCCGCCACCACCTCGATGTCGTCCTCGAGCTCCAGCAGCGCGCGCAGCGCCCCGCGGACCATCGTCTGGTCCTCGGCGATGAGCACCCGGATCACGACGCCGCCACGGGCGAGGCGCGGACCGCGCTGCTGAGCGGCACCGAGGCGGTGAGCCGGAACCCGCGGCCGTCGACCGGCCCGTGCGTCAGCCGGCCCCCCACCGCGGCCACCCGCTCGGCCAGCCCGCACAGGCCGGCGCCGGCGGGCGCGTCCCCGCCCCGGCCGTCGTCGGTCACGCTCAGCTCCACGTCCTCGTCCGTCTCCGCGAGGCTCACCGTGACCGACCGGGCGGCGCTGTGCCGGAGCACGTTCGTGGTGGCCTCCCGCACCACCCAGCCGAGCACCGCGTCGACCGGCGCCGGCAGCGATCGGCCCGGAGCCGGTGCCCGCAGCGCGATGCCCGCGGCCGAGAGCGCCGAGCGGGCCTCGGCCAGCGCCTGGGCCAGGCTCACCTGGCGGTAGCCGCTGACCGCGTCGCGGACCTCGGCGAGCGCCCGGCGCGCGGCGGCCTCGACGTCGGCCATCTCCTGGCGGGCGCGCACCGGGTCGCGCTCGGCCAGCCGGCCGGCGAGCTCGCTCTTGAGCGCGATCAGCGACAGGCTGTGCCCGAGCAGGTCGTGCAGGTCGCGGGCGAACCGCAGCCGCTCCTCGGTGACGGCGTTGCGGGCCAGCTCCTCGCGCGCCTCCACCAGCTCGGCGTTGACGCTCATCAGCTGCCGCATCCCCCGCAGGGCGAACGCGGTGAGCAGGCAGATCACCGGCAGGATGAAGACGTCGCCGAGGACGCCGTGGGCGGTCAGCACCCCGGCGCACACCGCGGCCGCGCCGACGACCGCCGGCCACACCCACCGCGCGGGCAGGGCCACCGACGCCGCCGCCGAGACGTAGATCATCAACCCGGCCCACGCGGGGCCCAGCCAGACGGCCAGCCCGACCCCCAGGACGGCGACGACCACGAGCTGCACGCGGGGCCAGTCCCGGCGGCTCCCGAAGACCTCGCCGAAGACGCCGAGGTAGACGACGGTGAAGGCGACGAGGGCGACGGCCGCCACCACCTGCACCCCCACGGGCCGCGGCGTGCTGACCAGGTCCGCGATCGGGAAGGCCTGGAACAGCAGCCACGGCACGGCCCAGCCCAGGCGCTGCCAGCGGCTCGGGGCGTCCACGACGGGCACGGTAGCGGTCGGCTCAGCCCGCGACCGCGTGCAGCGGCCGGGCGCGGGCGACGGACACCGCGAGGGCTCCGAAGGCGGCGGTGTACCCGGCCATCGCCAGCACTGCGACCGCCGACGGCCACCCACCGGCGACCACGTCGCGGCCGAGCTCGGCGTACCAGTACGAGGGCAGGCTGTACGCCAGGCCGCGCATCGCCTCGGGCAGCATCTCCACCGGCCACCACAGCCCGCCCAGCGCCGCCAGCACCACACCCAGGATGCCGATGGCGCCACCG
Organism: Blastococcus sp. SYSU DS0828; assembly: GCF_054050975.1. NCBI lineage: Bacteria > Bacillati > Actinomycetota > Actinomycetes > Geodermatophilales > Geodermatophilaceae > Blastococcus > Blastococcus sp. SYSU DS0828. The sequence continues at coordinate 10,695 of NZ_JBJHAK010000006.1, forward strand.
GCCGCCTTCTCGTCCAGCGACAGCCCGACCAGGATGCCGAGGGCCACGAACGCCGCCGACCCCGCCCACAGCACGGCGAGGAGCGCCAGCCACGTGCCGGCCGGCAGCTGCACCCCGTTGACGAACCGCCCGACCAGCGCGACGACCAGCAGGCTCGGCAGGGTCAGCAGCACCCCGACGGCGACGTCGACGGCGAACACCTGGGTCTGCGGCACGGGGGTCACCCGGAGCTGGCGGAGCCAGCCCGAGGCGCGGTCGAACGAGATGCGGATGGTCGCGCCCAGGGACGCCCCGATGGCCCCGTAGGCCATCATCGAGACCATGATCGCGGCGGCGGCCTCCTGCTGCGCCGCCGCACCGGTCATCTGCCCCCCGATGATCCTGGTCAGGAAGATCGTGAACAGCGCGGGCAGCAGCACGGTGAAGAAGAGGAACTGCTTGTTGCGCCCCACGCGGCGCAGCTGGAAGGCGAACAGCGGGCTCATCGGGCGGCTCCGATCGTGCTCGGCCGGCGGGTGGGGATCAGCGAGAGGACGGCGTCCTCGAGGGACGCGCCGCGCACCTCGAGGTCGGGCAGGCCGCCGTCGGCCAGCAGCGCCCGCAGGGTGGCGTCGACGTCGGTCGTCGCCAGCCGCACCGTGCTCCCCTGCCAGGTCACCGCGGTGACCCCCGGAACGGCGTCGAACCGCCGCTCCGGAGCGGCCGTGAAGGAGACGGTGCGCCCGCCGACCCCGGCCTTGACCTCCGCGGCGGTGCCGTCGGCGACCACCCGCCCGCCGGCGACCACGACCACCCGGTCGGCGACCGCGTCGGCCTCGTCGAGGTGGTGGGTGGCGAAGACGACGGTGTGCCCGCGGCCGGCCAGGCCGCGCATCGTCGTCCAGAACGCACGGCGCGCCTCGACGTCCATGGCGGAGGTGGGCTCGTCGAGCAGCAGCAGTGGCGGTGCGCCGGCGAGGGCCAGGGCCAGCAGGACGCGCTGGCGCTGACCACCGGAGAGCGCCTCCACCGGCCGGTCGAGCAGCCCGTCGATGCCCGCGGTGACCACGAGGTCGTCCAGCGGCCACGCCGTCGGGAAACTGCGGCGCACCAGGTGGAGCACCTCGCCGACCCGGGCCTCGCTGGGCAGCCCGCCGTGCTGCAGCATCGCGCCGACGCTGCCGGCCCGGACGGCGTCGCCCGGGCTGCAGCCGAGCACGCGCATCTCCCCGGCCGTCGGGGTCAGCAGGCCCAGCACGGCGTTGACGACGGTCGATTTGCCGGCGCCGTTGGGCCCGAGCAGGGCGACGGTCTGGCCGCACGGGATGGTGAGGTCGAGGTCGTCGACGGCGACCGCGTCGCCGTAGCGGACGGTCAGCCCGCGGATGTCGAGAGCGGGTGCGGGAGGCATGCGCCGAGCCTGCTCCCGCGGCGCCGGAGCGCACTAGTGCCGGACGTCGCCGGTCGCGCCTGACATCCGTCAGACGCGACCGGCGCACCAGGTCAGGCGGCGGGCGTGCAGGCCACGCAGGTGCGGGCGAACGGGCGCAGCTCGAGCCGCTCCTCGGGGATGGCGGTACCGCAGCCGGTGCAGCGGCCGTAGCTGCCGTCGACGAGGCGGGCGAGCGCGGCGTCGATCTCCTCGATGGTGCGCTGCAGGTCGGCGCTGCGGCGCTGGGCGACCGGGTCGGGCACCGAGGTCGCGCACTCGGCGAGCGCCTCCTCGCGCTGCTGCGCGCAGTCGGCGCGCTGCTCCTCCAGGAGGGTGCGGAAGCGGTTCGCCGAGGCGGCGGTCGTGCTGTCGATGCTGGCAGACATGCGGGGATCTCCTTCTCGGGGCAACGCGGGAAGACGCGGTCACCGGTCGGTGGCGCGTCGGGATTGGTGCGGGGACTCCGGGACGGAGTCAGGAGCGACGCGGCGGGGCCCGGTCCTGGCTGCGGCGGAGGACGTCGAGGCCACGCAGCCCGCGGGCACGGCGGTTCATCGCGAGGGCGAGCCGGGCACCGCCGGACAGGGCGAACGGTGGGGCCGCCGCTGGGCGCACTCCTGGCACGGTCACGACCGACCACCCCCTCCGAACACCCGGCCCCGTTGCCGGAACGGGGACCATAGCCCACGACGGCCGGACCAATCTCGCCCTTTCGGATGAACCGAGCCACCCTCGGTCGTGTTCCGAAGCTCGTCCCGAGCGTGTGAGGGACGGGGACGGGTCCTCCGTCAGTCGGTGAGGTCGCGGACCACCGCGTCGGCGAGCAGGCGGCCCCTGTCGGTGAGGACGGCCCGCCCGTTCGCGTGCGCCAGCGGGTCCAGGAGACCGCTTGCGACCGCCTCGGCCGCCCGCGCACGCCCGGTGCCGGTGAGCGCGGTCAGCGGCAGTCCGGCGCGCAGCCGCAACCCGAGCATCACCGCCTCCAGTGCGCGGTCGTCGTCGTCGAGCAGCTCGGCGTCCTGCGCCGGGCTCTCGCCGCGGGCCAGCCGGTCGGCGTAGGCCGCGGGGTGCTTCACGTTCCACCAGCGGACGCCGCCGACGTGGCTGTGCGCGCCCGGCCCGATCCCCCACCAGTTCGCATTGGCCCAGTACAGCTCGTTGTGCCGGCAGCGGGCGGCGTCGGCGGTGGCCCAGTTCGACACCTCGTACCACTCGAAGCCTGCCGTGCGCAGCGTCGCGTCGGCCTGCTCGTAGCGGTCGGCGAGGACGTCGTCGTCGGGCATGGGCAGCTCGCCCCGCTTGACCCGCCGGGCCAGCTTGGTGCCCTCCTCGACGATCAGCGCGTAGGCGCTGACGTGGTCGACCGGCGAGGCGAGGACCGCGTCGAGGGAGGCGGCCCAGTCGGCGTCGGTCTCCCCGGGCGTGCCGTAGATCAGGTCCAGGTTGACGTGCTCGAACCCCGCCGCGCGGGCCTCGTGCGCCGCCTCGACGGCGCGGCCGGGGGTGTGCCGGCGGTCCAGCGCGGCGAGCACGTGCGGCGCCGCCGACTGCATGCCGAGGCTGACCCGCGTGAAGCCGGCCTCGCGCAGCCGGGCCAGCGAGGCGGGCGAGACGGTCTCGGGGTTGGCCTCCGTGGTCACCTCGACGTCGTCGGCGAACGGGAAGAGCCCGCGGGCGGCCTCGAGCACGGCGGCGAGGTCGTCGGCCGGCAGCAGCGTCGGCGTGCCGCCGCCGACGAAGACCGTGGAGACGGTCGGCAGGTCCGGGCCCAGGGTCCGGACGGCGCGCTCCAGCTCGGCGATCGCGGTGCCCGCGTACTCGCTGCGGGTGGCGCCGGGGCCGAGCTCGTCGGAGGTGTAGGTGTTGAAGTCGCAGTAGCCGCAGCGGGTCGCGCAGAACGGGACGTGCACGTACAGGCCGAATGGCGTCGTCGTGAGCCCCTCGCGGGCGGTGCCGGGGAGCCGGTCGGGGCCGGGGGACCCGGGCGGCAGGCCGGCGTCGTCGATCAGCGGCAGGACGGTGTTCATCTGCTCCCAGTGTGCCGCGCCGGGCCACCGGGGCGGCAGGATGCCGGACGTGACCTCCGACCGAGTGCTGCAGGTGTCCGTCGCGCGCGGCGTCGCCACCCTGACGCTGGACTCCCCCACCAACCGCAACGCGCTGTCGCGGGCGATGCGGGCCGAGCTGCGCGCGGCGCTGGCCGATGCCCTGGCCGACGACGCGGTGCGGGTGGTCGTGCTCGACCACACCGGCCGGGTGTTCTGCTCGGGGATGGACCTCTCCGAGGCGGCCGGCGGTTCGTCGGAGAGCCAGGGCGTGCGCGAGTTCCCGGAGCTGTTGGAGCTGGTCTGGTCCTCGCCCAAGCCCGTGGTGGCGGTGGTGCGCGGTCCGGCCCGCGCCGGAGGGGTCGGGCTGCTGGCGGCCTGCGACGTCGTCGTCGCGGCGGAGTCGGCGACGTTCGCCTTCTCCGAGGTGCGCCTGGGCCTGGTGCCGGCGGTGATCTCCGCCGTCGTCCTCCCCCGGATGAGCACCCACGTGGCCCACCGGCTCATGCTCAGCGGCGAGGTCTTCGACGCCGCGACCGCCGCCGACGGAGGGCTGGTCGACCTGGTGGCCGGTGACGACGAGGTCGACGCCGTCCTCGCCGGGCAGCTCACCGCGCTGGCCGCCGGTGCGCCGGCCGCCCTGGCCGAGACCAAGCGACTGCTGCGGGCACGCCAGCCACGGCTCGAGTTCGAGCCCCTGCTCGACCTGTCGGCGCGCTTCTTCGCCGGCGAGGAGGGCCAGGAGGGCATCGCGGCGTTCCGGGAGAAGCGCCCCGCCCGCTGGGTCCCAGCCACGGACTGACCTGTTCCCGCCGCATGCTCGTGCCCTGCCCACAGGGGTGGGCAGGGCACGAGCGAGCGGGGACCAGGCTCGTCAGAGGACGTAGGTGGCGATCATCTGCCCGAGCTGACGGATGTCCGCGTTGCCCTTGAACTCCAGCCGGACCTTCCCGAGCCCGCTGAACCAGAGGTCCAACTCCGCGTCGAGGTCGAACGTCCCGGCGGTCTCGATCGAGAACGCCTGCACCTTGCTGTAGGGAAGGGACGTGAAGTCCCGCTTCTTGCCCGTCATGCCCTGCACGTTCACGGCGATGAGCCGCTTGTTCGTGAAGACGACGAAGTCACGCACCGCTTTGAAGCAGGCGACGATCTGCTCCCCCTGGATGAGCAGCGGCGCCACGGCGGGACCGATGTCCTGGGGATTCGCGGGGTTGAGCTTGAAGACGGAACCGTTGGAGAAGTCGATCACCCCCGCACGCTAGGTGCCGGAGCACGGGAGTCGTCCTCGACGCGCGGAGCCCGGGACAGGCTGCCTACCGCAGCCGGCGGGTGGTGTCGGGCAGCCGCTCGGTGACGCCCCGGGCGTCCAGCCACTCCATGAGGGGCACCGCGACCCGGCGGCTGGTCCCCCACGCCTGCCGTGCCTGGCTGAGGGTGAACGGCTGCGGGATCCGCGCGAGCCGCTCCCGGGCCACCGTGTCGACGCCGGGAGCCAGGTAGACGCCCTCCCCGACGCGCACGAGCTGCCCGCTGCGGACGGCCGCCGCGAGCTCCCGGGTGCCCAGCCCCGCGTCGGCGAGCTCGGGCGCCTCCGGAGCGGCGAACGGATCGGCCGCCAGCCGGGCACGAACGGCGTCGACCGCCCGCTGGACCTCCGGCGGCAGGTCCGCCGCGCCGTCGACGACGCGGCCCTCGCGCAGCACCAGCGGCTCGCGGACCAGCGCCGGCACCAGCTCGGCGTCGGGCAGCTCGAGCGCCCGGCGCACCACCTCCGCCGGCGGCCCCGGCTCCAGCGGCCGCAACCGCCGGTAGCGGGCGACGATCTCGGGCACCCGCGCGGCGAGCTCGTCGGCCAGCCCGTCGGCCAGCAGCCAGGGGCCGAGCCGGGTCGCCCCGGCAGGTACCGGCCAGCCCATCGCGGCGAAGTCGGCGGAGCGCACGATCCGGCGGCGGGCGAGGTCGGCCGAGGCGCCGTCGGAGCCGGCGGGCTGCGCCACGAGCTCGGCGGCCCGCTGCCGGGCGGCGCCGCGGCGGCGCAGCTCGGGCGGGTCGACGTCGCGCACGGCGGCGCCGAGCACCCGCCGGGCGCCGGGGTCGCGCAGCAGCAGCCGGTCACCGATCCGCAGCGGCAGCGGGAAGGCGAGGCGCAGCCGCACCGCCCGGCCGTCCAGCGGCCGCAGCCGCGCACCCACCGTCGCGGAGCCGACGTGCACCACCGGCTCGGCCGGCAGCCGCTCCTCCGGCGCCCCGGCCAGCGTCGCGTCGACGACGTCGGTCAGCCGGAACGCGCCCGGGGTGAGCAGCGCGTCACCGCGCGAGAGGTCCTCGACCGCGACACCGCGCAGGTTGAGCGCCACGCGCGCGGTGGCCGCGGCCCGCTCGACCGGCTCGCCGAGCGACTGCACGCCGCGCACCGTGACCTCGCGGTCCCCCAGCAGGAACCGGTCGCCGGGCGCGACCGCTCCGGCGGCGAGCGTCCCGGTGACCACCGTGCCGGCCCCCTTGATGCTGAAGGCCCGGTCGATCCAGAGGCGCACCGGCGCGTCGGGGTCCGGGGCCGGGAGCGCGCCGAGGAGCTCCTCCAGCCGAGCGGTCAGCTCGGCCAGCCCCTGCCCGGTGATCGAGCTGACCGCGACGCCGGGGACCTCGCCCATCGACGTCGCGGCCAGCCGCTCGCGCACGTCGGCGAGCACCGGCGCGGGGTCGGCGAGGTCGGCCTTGGTGACGGCGAGCAGGGCGTGCCGCACCCCGAGGGCGTCCAGGACGGCGACGTGCTCGGCGGTCTGCGCCGACCAGCCGTCGTCGGCCGCGACCACGACCAGCGCGGCCGGCACCGAGCCGACGCCGGCGAGCATGTTGCCCACGAACCGTTCGTGTCCGGGCACGTCCACGACGGCCAGCCGGCGCCCCGAGGGCAGGGTGGTCCAGGCGAAGCCGAGGTCGATGGTCAGCCCGCGGCGGCGCTCCTCGGCCCACCGGTCGGGCTCCATGCCGGTGAGCGCGCGCACGAGGGCCGACTTGCCGTGGTCCACGTGACCCGCGGTCGCGATCACGTCCACCGGCGGACCACCTCCAGGACGGCCGCGGCGAGGGCGCCGTCGTCGGAGGGATCGACGCTGCGCAGGTTGAGCAGCGTGCGACCGTCCTCGACGTAGCCGACCACCGGGGTGGCGCCCAGGCGCAGCGGCTCGGCGAACCGCTCGGGCAGCGCGACCGCGGCCCCGGGCAGCGGGTGCTCGGGCGCCCCTCCCCCGCCGACGCGGGAGTCGGCGTCCACCGCGAGCGCGTCCACGCCCCCGGCCGCCAGGCGCTCCGCCAGCGCCCGGGCCCGTGCCCGCAGCTCCTCGACGTCGGCGGCGAGCATCCGCTGCACGGGCGGCAGCGGGCCGCGCAGCGTCGCCTCCAGCGCGGCCAGCGTGGTCTTGTCGACCCGGAACGCCCGGTAGAGCGGGTGCCGGCGCAGGCGCTGCACCAGCTCCGCGCGGCCGAGGACGAGGCCGGCCTGGGGGCCGCCGAGCAGCTTGTCACCGCTGGCGAGCACGAGGTCCGCACCGGCGGCGAGCGCCGTCTGCAGGTCGGGTTCGTCGGGGAGCACCGGATGCGGCCGGAGCAGCCCCGAGCCGACGTCGACGACCAGCGGGACCCCGGTGCCCTCGAGCGCCGCCGCGAGCTCGTGCACCTCGACCGCCCGGGTGAAGCCGCGCACCACGAAGTTGGACGGGTGCACCTTCAGCACCGCGCCGGTGTCCGGGCCGAGCGCCCCGCGGTAGTCGGCCAGGGCGACGCGGTTGGTGGCGCCGACCTCGCGCAGCCGGGCGCCGGTGCTCTCCAGCAGCTCGGGGATGCGGAAGCCGTCGCCGATCTCGACCAGCTCGCCGCGGGCGAGCACCAGCTCCCGGCCCTGCCCCAGCGCGGTGGCCACCAGCGCCAGCGCGGACGCGCAGTTGTTCACCACGAGCGCGGCCTCCGCGGCCGGGACCGCCGCCAGCAGCGCCGCGATGGCCGCCTCCCCCCGCGGGCCCCGGCGACCGGTGCGCAGGTCGAGCTCGACGTCGGTGGTGCCGCTCGCCGCGGCCACCGCCGCGACGGCGGCCTCCGACAGGGGCGCGCGGCCGAGGTTGGTGTGCACGACGACGCCGGTGGCGTTGAGCACCGGGCGCAGGCTGCCGGCTGTGGGCGGGAGGTCGGCGAGGACGGCGTCGACGGCGGCGTCCGGCGCCACCTCGCCGGCCCGGATGCGCTGCTGCACGCGCTGGACGGCGCCCTTCACCAGGACGCGCCCCAGCCGCTCGCCGGCGCCGGCGAGGCGGGGGTCGGCGAGCAGCGTGTCCGTGCGGGGCACCTGGCGGCGCGGGTCGGTCGTCATCGCCCCGCAGCGTAGGTGCGGGGCGGGAGCTGGCGGAGGCGGACGGGAATCGAACCCGCCTGGCCGAGATGCTCGGCCACGTCGGCTTTAGAGGCCGCGGGGGCCACCAGACACCCTGACGCCTCCGCCCGGCAGCCTACGTGGAACTGTCGGTGGTCGCTGCCAGCATCGGCAGCGTGAACCGCACCGAGCCCCGCACCCCGGCCACGCTGCCGCCGGTCACCCTCACGCCCGAGGAGGCCGCCGCCGTCGCCGCCGCGCTGGCCGCCCCGGCCGCGGGGCCCTATGCCGAGGCGGGGCAGACGGCGCTGGAGAAGGTGTTGACGGCGCTGGAGCCCGATCCGGCCCAGCGGGCGCGGCTGCTGGCGAGCAGCCGCTGGCTGGCCGCCGAGGCCGCACGGGACGCCGAGGTGCGGCGGCGTCTGGAGCGTGGGCTGGCCGAGCGGCGCGTCGTGGTGCTGCACTACTGCGACGGCCAGAACCGCTGGTCGGAGCGGGCCGTGGAGCCGCAGCTGCTGGTCCACACCGGGGCGCACCGATTCCTGGTGGCCTGGTGCCGCGAGCGCCAGGCGCTGCGCTGGTTCCGGGAGGACCGCATCGGCGGCGCCGAGGTCACCGACGAGGCGGCACCACGTCGTGAACTGGCCGGGATCGGGGGGCCACCGTCCGCCGGGCACCCGGCCGGGCGGAAGCTCCCCCGCACCCCGCCCGAGCCACCCCGGCTGCGGGTACTGCCCGGCGGGCGGGCCTAGATTCGGGGGTGTGACCACCGCACCCGCGCGCATCCGGCTCACCCAGTACGCCCACGGCGGGGGGTGCGCCTGCAAGATCCCGCCCGGGGAGCTCGAGGCCGTCGTCGCCGGGCTCACCGCGCAGGGGCCGGTCGACCCGGCGGCCGAGCTCGTCGTCGGCCTGGACGACGGCGACGACGCGGCCGTCGTGCGCCTCGCCGGCGGGCAAGGGCTGGTGCTGACCACCGACTTCTTCACCCCCGTCGTGGACGACGCGTACACCTTCGGCCGGATCGCCGCCGCGAACGCGCTCTCCGACGTCTACGCCATGGGTGGCACGCCCGTCGTGGCGGTCAACCTGCTCGGCTGGCCGCGCGACGTGCTGCCCGCCGAGCTGGCGACGGAGGTGCTGCGGGGCGGGCTGGAGGTGGCGCAGGAGGCGGGCTGCCACGTCGGCGGCGGCCACTCCATCGACGACCCGGAGCCGAAATACGGGATGGCGGTCACCGGCGTGGTCGACGTCGACCGGATCATCACCAACGCCGGCGCGGTCGCCGGCACACCGCTGAGCCTCACCAAGCCGCTCGGCGTGGGCGTGCTCAACAGCCGGATGAAGGCCACGGGCGAGGTGTCGGAGGAGGCGGTCGCCTCGATGACCGCGCTCAACCGCGACGCCGGCCGGGCCGCAGTGGCCGCCGGCATCCGCGCGGGCACCGACGTCACCGGGTTCGGCCTGCTCGGGCACCTCTACAAGATGGCGCGGGCCAGCGGGGTCACCGCCGTCGTCGACGCCGCCGCCGTCCCCTACCTGGCCGGCGCGCGTGAGGCGCTGGCGGCGGGGTTCGTCTCCGGCGGCACCCGGCGCAACCTGGACTGGGTGCGCCCGCACGCCGACCTCTCCGCGGTCGGCGAGGACGAGGCGCTGCTGCTCGCCGACGCCCAGACCTCCGGCGGGCTCCTGCTCGGCGGCGAGGTCGCCGGCTCCCCGGTGATCGGCGAGTTCGTGCCGCGCCAGGAGCACGTGGTCATCGTCCGCTGACAGCCCCAGGAGCATCGCAGCGAGGAACGAGCGAGGAGCGGACTGGGGCGCGCAAGCGGACCAGAGCCATCGTCCGCTGACAGCCCCAGGAGCATCGCAGCGAGGAACGAGCGAGGAGCGGACTGGGGCGCGCAAGCGGACCAGAGCCATCGTCCGCTGACAGCCCCGGGAGCGGCCGTCCGCCGCCGGCCCGGCATGTTGCCGGGGACACGCCGGTCACCCGCTCCCCACGCGTGGGATGCCCTGGCCCACCGGCGCACGCCGCTGCCACGCTGCCGCCGCGACGGACCCGGAGGTCCCGTGGTCCGGCACCGAGGAGGTCGCGATGAGGACGAGGACGGTCCGGCGGGCTCTCGCCGTCGTGCTGCTGGCGCTCGTGTCCGGGGGGACGGCGACCGGGGCGGCCGCGGCCACCGAGGAGCGGATCGGGTTCGCCACCACGGGGCTCGACGGCGTGGACGCGCGGACCGGGTGGACGCTGCACAGCGCCCCCCAGGTGTTCGACCCGCCGGACGAGGAGCCGTTCGGCGTGACCGACTTCTTCGTCGCCGGCCCGTTGCCCGGCGGCGGGGAGGGCGTCCTCTACGAGTGCACCACCGAGGACCGGGTGCGGGCACGGCTGGACGGGGTGCGCTCCGCGGTCGCCAGCGGCGTCCTCCAGGTCGACTGCTCCTCCCCCGTCGGACTGCCGGACCGGCAGGGCTACGCCGTCGTGGACGTGGCCTGGCGCGGGACCGGGCCGGTGGAGCAGCACGTCTTCCAGCGTGGGGAGTGCACCGAGTACCTCGACGTCCGCGCCGCCCGGGTCGCCGGGGGCGCCCGACTGGTCGTGCGCGACGTGGCCGTGGGCCGGTTGGTCAACCTCGACCCCGCCGAGAACGACCTGCGCCAGCAGCGGATCGTCTGCGGCTGAGTCCTCGGGGCAGCTGGTCGAACGCCCGGACCGGTCTGCCGAGGCATCCGGGACGTCGGCCCTACTGCGGGTCGACGCCCGGATCCCCCGGGGTCCGCTGCCGGGCGGGGAGGCGCCCGCGGCCCGCCGGTCGGACGAGTGCGCCTCGCGTGGGGAGCTCGTCGTCCGGTCGCTCGCGGGGAACCGCCCGGGCGCTGCGCAGCACGAGCGCCACACCGACCGCGCAGACGAGGATGCCGGGCAGCGCCGTCGGGCCGGGGGGCTGCCCGAACATCGCCCACGCCCACAGCGCGGTCGCCGGCGGCGTCAGGTACAGCAGCGTGCTGGCAGTCGTGGCGCCCGACCGGCGCACCACGAACAGGTAGCTGCCGTAACCCCCCACGGTGGAGAGCAGGACCAGCCAGGCCATCGCCACCCAGAACGCCGGCTCGGCCGGCGGGGAGAGCTCCCCTCGCGCGCCGGCCACCGCACCGAAGACCAGCGCCGCCACGGCGGACTGCAGGGCGAGCGCGACGGCCAGCGACTCCGCCGGTGCCCACCGCCGCTCCAGCAGCGTGCCGGCGGAGAGACCGGCCAGGGCCACGACCGGGAGCAGGAAGGCCACGGGCGAGGCGCCGCCCGCACCGAGATCGCCCACGACCACGAGCGCGACGCCGCCCGCACCGACGAGCAGCCCCACCCGCTGGCGCGCCGTTGTCCGCTCCCCCAGCAAGGGTGCCGCGACGACGGCGACGACCAGCGGCTGGAGCGCCGTGACCAGCGCCGACGTGCCGGCCGGGACGCCCGCGCCCGCGGCGGCGAAGACGCCACCCAGGTAGACCGCCTGCACGAGGAGGCCGAGGCAGGCCTGGCGCAGCAGGGAGCCGGGCCGCAGGCGCTCGCCCTGCAGCAGCACCCAGCCGCCGAGGAGAGCCGCCGCGAGCCCGGTGCGCCAGGCGAGCACCGTCGCGACCGGAGCGTCCCGGGTGGCGAACTCCGCGCCGACGAAGCCGGACGACCAGCACACGACGAGGACGCCCGCGGCCACGGCGTCGGTACGGCGATCCCTCACCCGGCCGAGGTAACCACACCGGTCGGTATACTCGCAGTGCACCGATCGAGAGGAGCGGGACATGTCCGACGTGATCGCAGCACCGACCAGCCTGACCCCAGCCGCAGAGCGGCTGCTCGACGCCGCCTCGCGACTCTTCTACGCCCACGGCATCCGGGCCGTCGGGGTCGACGCCATCGCGGAGGCTGCGGGCACCACCAAGAAGACCCTCTACGACCGGTTCGGCTCGAAGGACGCGCTGGTCGCCCTGTACCTGGAGCGCCGGGCCTGGACGTGGCAGCAACTCCTCGAGGCCGAGATCGCGGCACGCGCCCCGGGCAGCGACCGGGTCCTCGCCGTCTTCGACGCGGCGCGCCGGTGGCGGGAGGAGCAGCAGCGGGGCTGCGCGTTCGTGAACGCCTACGCCGAGATCGGCGGCACGGACCACCCCGCGCTCCCGGTAATCCGCGCCGAGAAGGAGTGGATGCGGCGACGGTTCACCCAACTCGCCACCGAGGCCGGGATCGCGCACCCGGAGGCGATCGCGGCGACGCTCCACCTGCTCTACGAGGGCGCGCTCGTCGCCTCCACCGCGGGCGACGACCCCGAGGCGCTGACGACGGCACGTGAGGCAGCCGCGCGCCTGGTCGGTTAGGTTCGCGGCCATGCTGGCTGCCTTCGTCTCCACCCCGAACCCGAAGGACCCGCTCTCCGTGCTGGAGATCGGCGAGCGCCCCGAGCCGGAGGCTCCCGACGGCTGGACGACCATCCAGGTCAAGGCGGTCTCGCTGAACCACCACGACCTGTTCAGCCTCCAGGGCATCGGCCTGCCCGCCGAGCGGATGCCGATGATCCTCGGCACCGACGCCGCCGGCATCGACGCCGACGGCAACGAGGTCGTCGTCCACGGGGTCATCTCCACCCCTGACTGGATGGGCGACGAGACCCTCGACCCGAAGCGCTCGCTGCTGTCGGAGGTGCACCAGGGCTCGATGGCGGAGAAGGTCGCCGTCCCGAAGCGGAACCTGCTGCCCAAGCCCGCTGAGCTCTCCTTCGCCGAGGCCGCCTGCCTGCCCACCGCATGGCTGACCGCCTACCGGATGCTGTTCGTGAAGTCCGGCCTGCGCCCGGGGCAGACGGTGCTCGTGCAGGGCGCCAGCGGCGGCGTGGCGACGGCGCTCATCGTGCTCGGCCGCGCCGCCGGCTACCGGATCTGGGTGACCGGCCGCAGTGAGGAGAAGCGGGCCGCAGCCCTCGCGCTCGGCGCCGAGCAGGCGTTCGAGAGCGGCGCCCGGCTGCCCGAGCGGGTCGACGGCGTCATGGAGACCGTCGGCGAGGCCACCTGGAGCCACAGCATCAAGTCGCTGAAGCCCGGCGGCGTGCTCGTCACCTCCGGCGCGACCACCGGGTTCAACCCCGGCGCCGAGCTGAACCGGGTCTTCTTCACCCAGCTGTCGGTCATCGGCTCGACCATGGGCACGAAGGCCGAGCTGGAGGCGCTCATCCAGATGTGCGCCGTCACCGGCATCCGGCCGCAGATCGACGTCGAGCTGCCCCTGGCACAGGCCCGGGACGGCTTCGCCCGGATGCTCGAGGGGCGCACCAACGGGAAGATCGTCTTCACGCTCTGAAGGGGCCACCGGTGATCGCTCGCATGTGGCGCGGTCGGGTCCGCACCGCGGACCGCGACGCCTACGTCGACTACATCGAGGGCACCGGCATGGCCGAGTACCGGCAGACCCCGGGGAACCGGGGCGCGCACATGCTCACCCGCGATCTGGGCGACGGTCACACCGAGGTGGTCACGCTCAGCTTCTGGACCGACCGGGACGTCATCCGCGGCTTCGCCGGCGAAGACATCGAGCGGGCCGTCTTCTATCCCGAGGACGACCGCTACCTGGTGGAGCGCGAGGAGACGGTCACGCACTTCGAGGTCACCCCCGGCGGCTGACCGGGGTCAGTGCACGACCTTGAGCCCGATCACGCAGCCGACAATGCCCGCCAGCAGCAGGATCCGCACCAGTGACACCGGCTCGACGCCGGTCACCATCGCGTAGGCGACCGTGAGGACGGCGCCGATGCCCACCCACACCGCGTAGGCCGTGCCCAGCGGGAGCTCGCGCATGGCGTAGGCCAGCCCACCCATGCTCGCGACCAGGGCGACGCCGAACACCACCGAGGGCACCAGTCGGGTGAAGCCGTGCGAGCGGTCGAGCGCCGCCGCCCAGACGGCTTCCAGCATCCCGGACACGACCAGCACCACCCACGACATCGCGGCCTCCTCTGGCGCCGTCTTGTCGCACACCGGGTACGGCACCGCTCGTCCGGGAGCCGGGGAGCGGCTCCCCTCCAGCCTCGCACGTGTCAACGACAGTTGACACGGCGGCGGTACGCAACTTAAGTTGACAGCCATGGCGGACACGGCACAGGTGGCTTCGGCAGCCAGCAGCAAGGACCCGGCGGTGGGGCTCACGGCGGTCCGGTCGCTGCGCGTCCTCGTCGAACGGCTGGAGGCGCTCCAGGTCGACAACGCCCGCGACCAGGGCTGGACCTGGGAGCAGATCGCCCAGCAGCTCGGCGTCAGCCGGCAGGCGGTGCACAAGAAGTACTCACGCGGCCGCGGGCCGCTCCGACGGAGGGACTGAGGATGTTCGAGAGGTTCACGCAGGACGCCCGGGACGTCGTCACCGGCGCCCAGCACCACGCCCGCACCCTCCGCTCACCGCGGATCGGCACCGAGCACCTGCTGCTGGCCCTGCTGGCCCAGCGGACGCCGACGGCCGCGGTCCTCGCCCGTCATGGCCTCTCCACCGAGGTGGTCACCGCGGACGTCGTCCGGCTCACCGGCGGGGACGAGCTCGACGCCGACGCTCTCACGAGCGTGGGCATCGACCTGGACGCCGTTCGGAGCAGCGTGGAGGCGACCTTCGGCCCCGGCGCCCTGGACGACCCGGGACGCAAGCCGCCGAAGGCCGGGCACATCCCCTTCACGCCCCGGGCGAAGAAGGTGCTCGAACTGTCCCTGCGGGAGGCGCTGGCCATGAGGTCGCGCAGCATCACCGACGGGCACATCGCGCTCGGCCTGGTCCGGGAGGGCGAGGGGCTGGCGATGAAGGTGCTGCACGACCGCGGCGTCGACCTCCCGGCCCTCCGCGACGACCTCAGGCTCGGGCTGGACTCCTGACCGGCCCTCCGCGGAGCAGGACCAGCGCCGCCACCGCGGCCAGCGCGGACGCGATCGCCGCGCCGGCGAAGACCGTGTGCAGCTGCGTGAGCACCGCCGCCTCCGTGGCGGCGTCGTAGGCGGCACAGTCGGCGGGGGTGGCAGGGCACAGCTCCATGGGGGTGCCGATCGCCGCCACTTCGGCGGTGAAGCGGCGCAGGGCGACGGCGGTGAGCAGCGACAGCCCGGCCAGCATGCCGACGGTGCGCGCGACGACCGCCAGCGAGCTCGCGCTGCCGTGCACCCGGGGCGGGGTGACCGCCAGCAGGACCGCGTTCACCGGCGCGATGGCGAGGCCGAACCCGAGGCCCGCGGCGACCAGCACGACGGTGGAGCCGACACCGTCCAGCGACCGCTCGTCCCACCCGATCATCGCGGCGAACGCCGCCGCGGTCAGCGCCATCCCGGCACCGGCGACGGCACGCGGCGGCACCACCCGGCACAGCCAGCCCCCGGCCACCGCCCCCACCGGCACGGCGACCAGCAGCCGCAGCAACACCAGCGCCGCCGCCAGCTGGTTCCCGGGCGCGGTCGTGGCCCGGGCGAACAGCGGGACGTCGACGAGCGCGGCGACCAGCGCGGCGCCCACGAAGACGTTGACCACCAGCGCGCCCCAGGCACCGACCGGGCGCAGCGCGGCCAACGGCAGCACCGGCTCGGGCGCCCGCCGCTCGTGCAGCACGAACAGCAGGCCGGCGACCGCGGCCACCGGCAGCAGCAGCCGGCCGTGCGCCACGACCTCGCGGGCCGGGTCGGCGGCGGCGAAGGCCCAGACCAGTGCGCCCAGCGACACCACGGCCAGCGCCGAGCCGACGACGTCGACCTCCCGGGCCAGCCGGCCCAGCCCGCGCAGCGGCAGCACCGCACCGGCGGGCCGGGCGATACCGCGCGCCACCAGGGCGCCGGTGGCCAGCACGGTGAGCAGCAGCAGCGGCGCCGTCCACCCCCACCCGTCGGCCAGGGGGACGTAGAGCAGCCCGAGGGTGATGTCCTCGGCGAGCGCGGAGGGCTCGGCGAGCAGCAGCCCCAGGGCGGTGGCGGCGACGACGGCCAGCGCCACCCCGATCGGATCCGGTCGCCGCACCCGGCCGGTCACGACGACGCCGGCGGCCAGACCCACACCCAGGAGCAGGTTGAGCCAGAAGATCGCCCGCCAGTCGGCGACGGCCAGCACGGCGGCCCCCGCCAACGGCCCCAGGACGGCGCCCGCCTCCTGGACCGCGCCCACGATGCCGAGCGGGACCGCCCGGCGCTCGGGCGGCCACCGGTCGGCGACCAGCGCGAGCGTGGCCGGCACCAGGCCGCCGGCCCCGATGCCCTGCAGGCCGCGACCGGCCACGGCCGGGCCCAGCGTCTCCGCCGTCGCCGTCAGCAGCGAGCCCAGCGCGAACAGCAGCAGGCAGCCGATGAGCACGGGCGCCCGCCCGCGGAGGTCCGCCAGCCGGCCGAGCAGCGGCAGCGTGGCGGTGTAGCCGAGCAGGAAGCCCCCGACGATGGGGGTCGCCCGCTGCAGCTCGTCCAGCCCGACCCCGACCCCGGTGAGGATGTCGGGCAGCGCCAGGACGACGACGTAGGTGTCGGCGGCCGTGACCAGCACGGCGAGGGTGGCGAGGGCGATCGCGGCCGGCCCCGGGACCGGCCGGGACGGGGCGACCGCAGCCTCAGCCGGTGGCCGGCGCGGTGATCTCGACATCGGCCCCGAAGTCGCTGAGCTCGAGGAGGTAGGTGGCGTCGGTGCCGGCTTCGAAGAAGGGGCCGGTCAGCTCCGCCCGGCGCAGCTCACCGCTGTCGGTGGCGATCGAGAACCGGGCCTGCACCGGCTGGGACGGGTCCTCGCTGGCGAGCACCTGCTCCACCAGGTCGCCGGGCAGCTCGGCGGTCACCTCGCGGACGACCTCGCCGTCCACCCGCCGCTCCTCCCCCAGCTCGGCCGCCCCCGCCTGGACCAGCAACTGGGAGATGCCGGTCTCGGGGTCGAGCAGCGCGCCGGGGTCGCCGAAACCGAACTGGGCGGGGTCGATCACGCTGAACCCGCTGGTGAACGGCAGCTGCGCGTACACGGTCCCGTCGACGGAGACCACCTGCAGGTCCAGCGTGGAGCCCAGCGCCAGCACCTGGAGCGTGCCGTCGAAGGAGGCCGGGCGGGCGATGTCGCCCTCGCCGCCGACCAGCACCGTCCCGGTGGTCGGGGCACCCTCGCTGGCCAGGTCGAAGTGCGCGCTCTCCGCCTCGTCCAGCGTCTGCTTGGCCCGCTCGAGCAGGCCGTCCGCCGACACCTCGGGCTCGTCGGACCCGCAGGCGGCGAGCACCGGGCCGACGACGATCACCAGCGCGAGCAGCGGCACGCCGGATCGGCGCAGCAGCATGACGTCCTCCCGTCGCGGCAGGGCTCCCCCGCCGTCGCGGCGGACACTAGCGCGCCGTCACGACTAGAGGATGGGCGTGACCCGCCTGGCGACCTTGCCAGCAACCTTCGCGCGGACCCTGTCGGGCAGATGGGGCAGCGCCGGCTCCAGCTCGGCGATCCGGTACTTCTGGGTCGTCAACGCCCGGAAGGCCAGTCCGACGGTCACCTCGTGGTCGGGTCGGAACACGAGCTCGACGGCGTCGCCGGCACCGACGTCCCCGGTCTCGAGCACCCGCAAATAGGCGCCCGGCGCCCCGTGCGCGGTGAACCGCTTGACCAGCTGCGGCTCGTCCCAGAAGCGGGCGAAGTTGGCGCACGGGATCCGGGGCGCGGTCACCTCGAGCAGCGTCGTCCCGACCCGCCAGCGCTCGCCGAGGACGGCGTCGGTGAGGGCGAGCCCCGTCGTCCGCAGGTTCTCGCCGAACATGCCCGGCGGCAGCTCGCGGGCGAGTTCCGCGGTCCAGAAGTCGGCGTCCTCCTGGGCGTAGGCGTAGAGCTGCTGGCCGTCCCCACCGTGGTACTTCCGGTTGACCTGGACGTCGCCGTCCAGCCCCCGCTCCCCGACGGCCACCCGACCGAGCACCGGCCGCTTGGCGATCCCGCTGCGGTCGGGCCGACGACCGGGCAGCGGGAGGAGGTCGGTCCCGGACACGCAGACGGCGTCGACCCGCCCGGTCACTTGGGCTTGGCGGAGGCGGTCGACTCGTTGGTGGAGAGCGCGGCGACGAACGCCTCCTGGGGGACCTCGACGCGGCCGACCATCTTCATCCGCTTCTTGCCCTCCTTCTGCTTCTCCAGCAGCTTCCGCTTGCGGGTGATGTCACCGCCGTAGCACTTGGCGAGGACGTCCTTGCGGATGGCGCGGACCGTCTCGCGGGCGATCACCCGGGAGCCGACCGCGGCCTGGATCGGCACCTCGAACTGCTGCCGCGGGATGAGCTCGCGCAGCTTGCCGGCCATCATCACGCCGTAGCTGTAGGCCTTGTCCTTGTGCACGATCGCGCTGAACGCGTCGACCGCCTCGCCCTGCAGCAGGATGTCCACCTTCACCAGCGCGGACTCCTGCTCGCCGGCCTCCTGGTAGTCGAGCGAGGCGTAGCCGCGGGTGCGGGACTTCAGCGCGTCGAAGAAGTCGAAGATGATCTCCCCCAGCGGCAGGGTGTACCGCAGCTCGACGCGGGACTCGCTGAGGTAGTCCATGCCGCCGAGCTGGCCGCGCCGACCCTGGCAGAGCTCCATGATCGCGCCGGTGTAGTCGCTGGGCGCGATGACCGTGGCGTTGACGATCGGCTCGTAGACGCGGTCGATCTTGCCCTCGGGCCAGTCGCTGGGGTTGGTCACCGTGTGCTCGGTGCCGTCCTCCATGATCACCCGGTAGACGACGTTCGGGGCGGTGGAGATCAGGCTGATGCCGGCCTCGCGCTCCAGCCGCTCGCGGACGATCTCCAGGTGCAGCAGCCCCAGGAAACCGACGCGGAAGCCGAACCCGAGCGCCGCCGACGTCTCCGGCTCGTAGACCAGCGCCGCGTCGTTGAGCAGCAGCTTGTCCAGCGCCTCGCGCAGCAGCGGGTACTCGCTGCCGTCGATCGGGTAGAGGCCGGAGTAGACCATCGGGCGCGGGTCGCGGTACCCGCCGATGGACTCCGCCGCCGGCTTGTTCGCCAGCGTCACGGTGTCGCCGACGCGGGACTGGCGGACGTCCTTCACGCCGGTGATGAAGTAGCCGACCTCGCCGACGCCGAGGGAGTCCACGGGCTTGGGCTCGGGCGAGATGACGCCGATCTCGAGCAGCTCGTGGGTCGCGCCGGTCGACATCATCTTGATCTTCTCGCGGGCGGAGATGCGCCCGTCGACCACGCGCACGTAGGTGATGACGCCGCGGTAGATGTCGTAGACCGAGTCGAAGATCATCGCCCGCGCCGGCCCCTCGGCGACGCCGGTGGGCGCGGGGATCTCCTCGACGATGCGGTCGAGCAGCTCGGGCACGCCCTCGCCGGTCTTGCCGCTGACGCGGAGGACGTCGTCGGGGTCGCAGCCGATGATGTGCGCGATCTCCGCGGCGTACTTCTCCGGCTGGGCGGCCGGCAGGTCGATCTTGTTGAGCACCGGGATGATCGTGAGGTCGTTCTCCAGCGCCAGGTAGAGGTTCGCCAGCGTCTGCGCCTCGATCCCCTGCGCCGCGTCCACCAGCAGCACCGCGCCTTCGCAGGCGGCCAGCGACCGGGACACCTCGTAGGTGAAGTCGACGTGCCCGGGGGTGTCGATCATGTCGAGGACGAACTCACCGCCGGCGTGCTCACCGGAGCGCTGGGTCCACGGCAGGCGGACGTTCTGCGCCTTGATGGTGATGCCGCGCTCGCGCTCGATGTCCATGCGGTCGAGGTACTGGGCGCGCATCTGCCGGGCCTCGATGATCCCGGTGACCTCGAGCATCCGGTCGGCCAGCGTCGACTTGCCGTGGTCGATGTGGGCGATGATGCAGAAGTTCCGGATGCGGGCCGGATCGGTGGCAGCAGGAGTCGTCACAGTGCCGCCATCGTCCCACGTCCCGGCCCGAGGCCCTAGCCCGGCGCGGCGAGGGGCTCGCGCGGGGTGTGCGGGAGGTCGCCGGACGGCGGGTTGGGGTGGCCGGCCGGACGCTGGTATCTTTGCAGGCCGGTCCTGTGGCGCATGCCCGGACGCAGATCTTCAGCACCATTGTCAGAAGTACTCCCTCCTGTCGAGACACCGAGGCTCACGCGTGGCGAACATCAAGTCCCAGATGAAGCGGATCAAGACCAACGAGAAGGCGCGTCAGCGCAACGTTGCCGTCAAGTCCGCCCTGAAGACGGCCGTCCGGCGGGTGCGCACCGCCGCCGAGTCCGGGGACGCCGCGGCCGCGACCGCCGCCTACCAGGCCGCTGCCAAGCAGCTGGACAAGGCCGCCAGCAAGGGCGTCATCCACAAGAACCAGGCCGCCAACCGCAAGTCGGGTCTGGCGAAGCTCACCGCCGGTCTCTGATCGGCCCGCGTCCACCCGGACGCGCACGCTCGACGACGAGCCCCCTCCCCTCGCGGGGACGGGGGCTCGTCGCGTTCCCTGCTGCCGCAGCACCCTCCTACCGCCCTCAAGGACTGCCCGTGACCTCCCCCGGACGCCGCTTCCTCGTCCTGCACGGGTGGCAGAACCGCCGGCCCGCGCACCACTGGCAGTGGCAGCTCGTGGAGTCGCTGCGCGCCGCCGGCGAGCAGGTCCTCTATCCCCAGTTCCCGGACCCGGACCGGCCGGTGGTCGGCACCTGGACCGAGCTGCTGCGCGCCGAGCTGGCCCAGCTGGGCGCCGGCGAACGCGTCGTCGTGGCGCACTCCCTCGCCGTGCCGCTGTGGCAGCACGCGGCGTCCCTGCTGACGCCGGCGGAGCGCGTGGACCGGGTGCTGCTGGTCGCCCCGCCGGCGCCCGAGGTGCTGGCCGGGTACCCGGAGGTGGCCGCCTTCGCCGCCTTCGGCCCTGATGCGCACCAGCTGAGCCGTGGGGCCGGCTCGGTGCGCCTGGTGGCGAGCGACGACGACCCGTACTGGCCCGGCGGCGGTGCGGTGCCCGTGTACCGAGCGCTCGGTGTCGACGTCGACCTGCTGCCGGGTCAGGGGCACCTCGACCCGGAGGCCGGGTACGGCCGCTGGCCCGCCGTCGAGGCGTGGTGCCGCGACCCGTCGACCCGCCTGGCCCGCGCTGATCCGCCGCGTCGGGCCGGTCACGGCCCGCCCCGGCCGGGAGGTGGAGGTCGCGCGGCCTCAGATGCGCGGCACGAGAGCTGCCGGGACGACGACCGTGCGGGCGAGGCGGTCGTGCAGCGCCCGCCTCCGCGGATCGCGCCAGGCCATGCCGAGGCTGAGCAGCGGCAATAGCAGCGACAAGGCGTAGCTGACGCCCATGACCACCCACTCGTCGCTGCCGAGGATGGCTCGTGCGACGGCGAGGTGCGCCAGCTGCCAGGGCAGCCACTTCACCGCATTCCGCCAGGCCGCTCGCCCGATGCCGGGGCCGACCGGTTCCGCGGGCAGGTCGGCCTGCGGCGTCGTGTCGTCGACCGCCACCCGCAGGCCGGCGCGCTCCTTGCCCGGACCGGCATGCCGGGCACCGGCTTCGCGGAGCGTGAAGTACAGCCACACGGGCAGCACGGTGGCCGCGAAGACGCCCAGGTCGGCGATCACCAGGTCGACCGGGTCGCGCTGACCTCCCTCCGGGACGAGACCCGACAGTCGCGCCCCCGCCGCCACCGCCGCGAGCACGGCGAGCCACCCGAGGATGACGACGTAGTCCCACCCGGCCGCCCTCCAGCGCGCGACAGCCGACCACGTTCCGGGACCGTCGGGTTCCATGGGCGACAAGCTAGCGGTTCGTCCTCCGGAGCGGTCTCGACGCGCCCGCCTCGGCGCTGGGCTCAGCGGCCGGTGCGGGCCGGTCGGCCCCGACCCGTCTCCGCCCGGATGGTGACGATGCGGCGGATGGCCCGCTCGAGGGCGTAGTCCGCGCTGGCCGCGACACCCTTGACGTCGGCGTTGAGGTCGGCGGCCACGCCGAGGGCCAGCTGGAGGCCCTCGATGCTCCAGCCGCGCGCCTGCGCCTGCGCCTTCTTGACCTTCCAGGGCGGCATCTTCAGCGTGCGGGCGAGGTCGCCGGGGTTGCTGGAGCTCAGCGAGGCCACCCGGGCCGCGGTGCGCACGCCGTCGGCGATGGCGTCGGCGATCAGCACGTGGGCGACCCCGCGCTCGAGCGCCCAGCGCAGCATCTCGATCGAGCCCGCCCGGTCACCGGTCAGCACGCGCTCGGCCACGGTGAACCCGGTGACCTCGGCCTGCCCGCGGTGGAACCGGGCGACGTCGTCGGCATCGATGCTGCCGCCGAAGTCGGAGACCAGCTGACCGGCGGCCGCCGAGAGCGCGCGCAGGTCGGCGCCCACGGCGTCGACCAGTGCGGTGACCGCATCGGGGGTGATCCGGCCGCCGAGCCGGCGCACCTCGTTGCGCGCGAACGCGATGCGGTCGCCGACGGAGGAGACCTTGGGGCACTCGTCGACCGCCGCACCGGCGGCCTTGAACGCCTTGACCAGGGCCTCGTTCCGCTTGCCACCGGAGTGCACGATCACCAGCGTCAGGTCCGGGTCCGGTTCCTTCGCGTAGCCGGCCAGGGCATCGGCCAGCGCGCCGGCCGACTCCTGCACCCCGGTGACGACGACGAGCCGGTGCCCGCCGAACAGCGACGGCGCCAGCACGTCGGCCAGCTCCCCCACCGGCAGCCCCATGGCCGCCAGTTCGTGCACCTCGGCGTCGGGGTGGCGGGCGAGGATCGCCCGGCGCACGGCCCCGACGGCGCGGGAGCGCAGCAGCTCCTCCTCGCCGATCACCACGCGCAGGTGCGACGTGGGCTCGACGGGGGCGGCAGGCACCTCCGCATGGTGCCACGCGGGACCGACGCTCCGCGGTGGCCGCCCGGGAGCCCGGGACCGGGGCGTCGATGGCTCCGGGTCCGCCTGCCGCCGCCTGGCCGCCGGGGTCCGCGCCCCGGGCGGCGATCCCCCAGTTCCCGGCCCGGCCGACCACCGCGAGGTCGCCGTCCCGGTCGGTGCGGTGCACCCGCGTGCCGGCGTCGGCCAGCCACCCCAGCAGCCGCGGAGCGGGGTGCCCGTAGGTGTTGTCCGCCGCCACCGAGATGAGCGCGGCTCGCGCCCCGGTGGCGGCGAGGAACGCCGGGTCGGCGTCGCCGCTGCCGTGGTGGGGCACCTTGAGCACGTCGGCGCGGAGATCCGTGCCGTCGCGCAGCAGCGCGGCCTCCTCGTCGGCACCGATGTCGCCGGTGAGGAGCAGGCGCACCCCCGCGGCGGTGACCCGGACGACGAGCGACAGCCCGTTGGGATCGGCCGCCGCGGTGGCCCGGCGCGGATCGGGCGCGAGCACCTCGATCTCGACCCCGGCAACGCTGCGGCGGTCGCCCGGCACGAGGAGCTCGCGGGTGCCGCCGGCGCGCCGCACCAGGGCGTCGATGCCCGAGGCCCGGTCGTCGGCCGGCGAGAGGGTGCCGCTCGCGACGACGCCCACCGTGCGATCGCCCAGGGCGCCGGCGAGGCCGCCCACGTGGTCGGCGTCCAGGTGAGAGAGCAGCACGAGGGGCAGGTGGTCGATCCCGAGGCGGTCGAGGCAGCGGTCGATCGGGGCGACGTCCGGGCCGGCATCGACCAGGATCCCCCGGCCGTCGCCCACGGGGAGCACCAGGCCGTCGCCCTGCCCCACGTCGCAGGCCACCAGCAGCGCTCCGGCCGGCGGCCAGCCGTCCAGCTGCTGGCGCAGCGGCCAGCCCACCGCGACCACCCCGACGAGAGCCGCGAGCGCGAGCAGCCGCGCCCGGGGGAACCGCCACAGCAGGTACCCCAGGGTCAGCAGGAGGCCGGTGAGCAGCAGCGCCCCCACCGTCCCGGCCGGCCAGCCGGCGACGGCGTCCGGCGCGGCCGCCGCCCGCTCCGCCACGAGCACGATCCAGCGCACCGGCCACCCGGCGAGCCAGACCAGAGCGTCGCCGGCCCAGGGCCAGGGCACCCCGAGGGGCGCGGCCAGCAACCCGAGGACGGTCGCCGGCGGCACGGCCGGGGCCGCCAGGAGGTTGGCCGGCACCGAGACCAGGCTGACCGTGCCGGTGAGCCCGGCGATCACCGGAGCGGTCGCCAGCCCGGCGGCGACGCTCACCGCCACGGCGTCGGCCGGCCACCCGGGCCAGCCGTGCCCGCGCAGCCGGCGCGCCCACGGCGGGGCCAGGAGCACGATGGCCGCGGTGGCCGCGACGGACAGCGTGAAACCGGCGTCCCGCGCCAGCCCCGGCTGGACCAGGAGCAGCACGGTCACCGCGGCACCGAGCGCCGGCAGCGCGGCCCGCGACCGCCCGGAGGCGAGTGCGAGCAGGGTGACCGCGCCCATGGCGGCGGCCCGGAGCACGCTGGCGCTCGGCCGGGCCAGCACGACGAAACCGACGAGCGCCAGCCCGCCCACCAGCGCCTGGATCCGGCGGTCGACGGCCCGGCGCCGCAGCGGCCGGAGGATGCCGGCGATCACGATCGCCACGTTGGCCCCGGAGACGGCGGTCAGGTGCGCCAGCCCGGCCTGCTGGAACTCCTCGTCCAGCACCGGGTCCATCCGGCTGGTGTCACCCACCACCAGCCCCGGCAGCAACCCGCCGGCCCGGTCGTCCAGCACGCGGTCCGCGGCGGCGGCCAGGGCGTGCCGCAGCTCGCCCGCCACGCGCTGGACGGCCCCGGGGCCGCCGACCGGCTCCGGCGGACCGCGGGCCGACAGCACCGCCACCACGTCGTCGCCCCCTCCGGGGAGTGCCAGCCCGGCGCGCACCCGGAGCTGCTGCCCGGGCAGGAGCCCGGACCAGCCGTCGGCGGGTGCGAAGACGAGGACGGCCTCCTCCAGCCGGTGAACCGCGCCGCCGTCGGCGAGCACCGTGACGTCCGCCTCGAGGAGGACGCGCGACGCACCGCCGCCGCCCGCCAGCGCCCGGGGATCGGTCCGCACGGTCACGGTCACCTGCGCGGTCCCGCCCTCCGCGGCGGCTGCGCGCAGCGGGGACGCCTCGCGCGCCGCGCCGCGCACCGCGCCGGCGCCGGAGGCCACCGCGAGGCCGGCCAGGACGACGAGGGCGACGCTCGCCGCGGGACCGCGGGCACGCGCGAGGAGGACCGCCGCACCGAGCGCGGCCCCACCCAGGGCGGCCAGCACCGGCCACCGCACCAGCGGCGCCCCCAGCGTCACCATCCAGACCGCGCCGGCGAGCGGCCAGAGCCGCAGGTCGAGGAAGCGCCAGCGGTCGAGCGCCGCGCTCACACCGACACCAGCTCGGCGAGCTCGGCCGCCTTCGCCGGGCCGATGCCCGGCACGTCGTCGAGCTCCTCGACGCTGCGGAAACCGCCGCTGCGGGTGCGGTGCTCGACGATGCGCTGGGCGAGGACCGGGCCGATGCCCGGCAGCGCGTCCAGCTCCGCCACCCCGGCGGTGTTCAGGTCGACGCGGCCCCCGCCGCCCGGGGGGCCGCCCGCGGGCGGCCCCTCCGCGCCCGCACCGGGCACACCCACGGCGACCTGCTGCCCGTCGGAGAGGAGCGCGGCCAGGTTCACCGAGGCCGGGTCGGCCTCGGGCAGGAGCCCGCCGGCCGCCTCGACCGCGTCGGCGACCCGGGCGCCCGCGGTGAGCGTGACCAGACCCGGCCGCGCCACCTGCCCCACCACGGAGACGACCACGGTGCCGGCGGTCTCGGCCACCTCCCCACCGGGGGCTCGCCGGCTGCGGGGGTGGCCGGCGCGGTGGGCGAGGGCAGCGGCGCCGCCGCTGGCTCCACCCGGGGCCGCTGGGACCACGTCCAGACCAGCAGGAGCAGGACCGCCACCACCGCGGCGGCCCACACGGCGCGCCCACCGGCGCGGCCGGCGTCCCAGCGGGGCGTCGTGCCGGGTGCCCGGTGCCGCCCCACACCGGCGGGTGGGTCCGGGCGCCCCGCGACGTCGACCGGCACGGTGATCCGGTCGTCCGCCGGCCAGGGCGGGTCGTCGTCCTCGGGGACCCAGCCGTCGGCGGCGGGGCGCGGCTCGGCCAGGACGGCGCGCAGCCGGGCACGGATGACGTCGGCGTCGTCGTCACGGCGGGCAAGCAGGCCCACCCCGGATACGATAGGGCGCGGGCCCCCCCAACCCGGTAGACCGGACGCCGGGTGGGGTGGGCTGCGGGGGGTGTGGCCGGCGCGGGGGCCCGCGCGGACGCCGGCTCGGGGGGGCCGGGGGAGGTTCGGGGGGGGCGTGGCCTGCAGCTCCTGACGGCGACTGGGCCGCCGTCAGGAGCAGTTCCTCACGCTGCGCGGCGTCCAGGCAGACCCGAGAGGGAATGGGCGTGCGGGCCGGCTGCGGCGAAGGTGGCGGCGGTGACGACCAGCGGCAGGGTGCTCATCGGCAGCGTCCGCTGGTTGCCCCCGTGCCCGCAGGAACTTGCCCTGGGGCCGCTGCTCACGCGGTCAGAAGGTAGGGCCCGCCTCCGGTGTGCGCCAGTGGCTGCGCCGCGGCAGCGGAAAGGGGGAGCACCAGGGCCACCCAGGGGCCTTGGCGGAGGCCTCCGCACGCCGGAGACTGCGCTGGGACATCCAGGAGCGGAGGACAGATGCGGGTCGAGGTGACCGACGACACCGGGCAGCACCGGTACGAGGGGCGGATCAACGGGGAGCTGGCCGCGATCGCGGAGTACATCCGGACGGCACAGCTCGTGGTGTTCACGCACACGGAGGTGCTGCCCGGTCACGAGGGTCAGGGCGTCGCCTCGGACCTGGTGCGCCAGGCGCTGGACGACGTGCGCAGCCAGGGCCTTGCGGTTCTGCCGTTGTGCCCGTTCGTGGGCGCCTGGATCGGGCGCCACCGGGCGGAGTACGGCGACCTGGTCTACCACTCGCGCACCACGGTCACCCCGGAGGCCGACGCCGCAGCACGGTGACCGCGGAGCCCTCGCCGGCCGGGAGCCGGTGCCGAGGGCGTCGACGGCCGGGCGGTCATGGGCCGTATGGACAGCGACCGCTCTGCGGAGCGGCGGACGGGCCGTGGGACTGCCGCCCGGCACGCCGTCCGGTGAGCCCTGCCGCTCACCGCGGGGGCTGGTCCCCCACGTCCAGAGGCTCCCCGGCATGCCGGGACACGACCACGCCGACGGCTCCCGGGCCGACGTGCGCGCCGATGGCGGCACCGAGCTCGCTCACGTGCAGCTCCTGCACCCGGGGGACGCGGGCCCGCAGCTCGGTGACCAGCCGGTCGGCCCGCTCGGCGGCGGCGAGGTGGTGCACGGCGAGGGAGACCTCCCGGTCGCCGGCGTGCTCGACGACGTGCTGGACCAGGCGGGCGAGCGCGCGCGCCGAGGTCCGTACCTTCTCCAGCGGCACGACCCGGCCGTCGACCACGTGCAGCACCGGCTTGACGGCCAGCGCCGAGCCCAGGACCGCGGCCGCGGAGCCGATCCGCCCGCCCCGGCGCAGGTGCTCCAGCGTGTCGACGACGAACAGCGTGCGGGTGCGGGCGGCGGCGTCCCGGGCGACCTGCGCCACCGTGGCGCCGTCGGCCCCGCAGGCCGCTGCGCGGGCGGCCGCCAGGACGGCGAACCCGGTGCCCATCGCCGCCGAGCGGGAGTCGACGACGGAGACGATGTGCTCCCCCACCTGCGACGCGGCGACGCGGGCGGCGTCCCAGGTGCCGGAGAGCTCCGCGGACAGGTGGACCGAGACCAGCCGGTCGGCCCCCGCGTCCAGCGCGGCGCGGTAGGCGGCGACGAAGTCCCCGGGCGTGGGCCGCGACGTGGACACCCGCTGGCCGCGGGTGGAGAGCGCCTTCGCCACGTCCTCGGCGCTGATGTCCTCGCCCTCTCGCCCCGAGCGGCCGGCGAGGACGACGTAGAGCGGGACGACCCGGACGCCGTACTCGTCGGCGAGCGGGCGGGGCAGGTAGGCCGTCGAATCGGTGAGGACGGCGACGGGCACCCGGCGAGGCTAGCTGCCGACCGCGCGCCGTACGGAGCGTGGTGCTCGGGCCGGTCAGCCGACGGCGTCGGCGTCCTGGGCCGGGCCCGGGTCCGGCCGGTCACCGGCCGCTCCGGGAGCCCCCTGTTCGGGATCCGCGCGGAGCCGGTCCGCCGCGGGCGCGGCGAGCCCCTCCAGCAGCGGACCGGCCGACGCGTTGTGCCGGAGCAGCCGCCACCGGCCGCTCTGCCGGGCCAGCTCGCTCCACCCGCAGTTGTCCAGCGGCCCGAACACGCGCCGGTGGTCCGGCCCGAGCTCCAGCAGCGCCTCGATCAGCCGGCCGCTCGTGCCCCCGTGGGTCACCACCACGGCCACGTCCGCCGGTGGCAGGTCGGCGAGCCCTGCGACCACCCGCGAGACGACCGCCGGGGCCTCCTCCCCACCGCGGCCCCGCACCGGCCGCCCGGCCAGCCAGTCCGCGTACTGCTCGGGGTACCGGTCGGCCACCTCCTCGCGGGTGAGGCCTTCCCACGCGCCCATCCCGTGCTCGCGGAACCTCGGGTCCAGCCGCAGCGGCACGTCCAGCAGCGAGGTGAGTGCCCGCGCGGTGTCCGCGGCGCGGCCGAGGTCGCTGGCGACCACCGCCGTCGACCGGGGCGTCAGCCCGGCCGAGGCCACGAGGTGCGGTGCGGCGTGGACCGCCTGCGCCCGCCCGACCTCGTCGAGCGGTGGGTCGAGCTGCCCCTGGAACCGTCCGGCCGCGTTCCACCCGGTGCGCCCGTGCCGCCAGACCACCAGCCGGGTCACCGGCAGCTCGGGCACGGCCGGGGAGGTCACTGGCCGGCCGTCTCCGCGACCGACGGGGAGCCGGCGTCCGCCGGGGCGCCCGGGGCGGACCCGGGGTCGGCCGCGTCGGTGAAGGGGATGGACGGGCAGTCCTTCCAGAGGCGCTCGAGGGCGTAGTAGGCCCGCTCCTCGGCGTGCTGGACGTGCACCACGACGTCGATGAAGTCCAGCAGCACCCAGCGCGCCTCGGCCACGCCCTCGCGGCGCACCGGCTTCACGCCGTGCTCCCGCAGCCGCTCCTCGACCTCGTCGACGATGGCCTGGACCTGCCGCTCGTTGGGTGCGGACGCGAGGACGAAGGCGTCGGTGATGGCGAGCCGCTCGCTGACGTCGACGATGGTGACGTCGGTGGCCAGCTTGTCCGCGGCGGCCTGGGCGGCGAGCAGCGCGGTCTCCCGGGCCTCGGGCGAGGCGGTCATTCGGGCACCTCCTGGAGGTGGGACGTCGTGGGTGGGGTGCGAGCACCGTCGGGGCCGGTGGTGTTCCCGGGCCCGGTCGGGGGTGGGCGGTCGTAGGTGGGGCGGTCACCCGCCGGGCGCCCGTCGCGGGCCTGCCCGGGGGCAGGGCGCCGCGCGGGCTCGCGGTAGAGGCCGCGCTTCTCGATGTACTGGACCACGCCGTCGGGCACGAGGTACCAGACGGGCATGCCGCGGCCCACCCGGTCGCGGCAGTCGCTCGAGCTGATGGCAAGCGCGGGGATCTCCACCAGGCTGACCCCGCCCTCGGGCAGGTGGCTGTCGGCCAGCGTGTACCCGGGGCGCGTGACCCCGATGAAGTGCGCCAGCTCGAAGCACCGGGCACCGTCGCGCCAGGTCATGATCTGGGCCAGGGCGTCGGCGCCGGTGATGAAGAACAACTCGGCCCCCGGACGCTGGGCCTGCAGGTCGGTGAGCGTGTCGAAGGTGTAGGTGGGCCCGCCCCGGTCGATGTCGACCCGGCTCACGGAGAACCGCGGGTTCGACGCCGTCGCGATCACGGTCATGAGGTACCGGTCCTCGGCCGGGCTCACCACCTGGTCGCTCTTCTGCCACGGCTCACCGGTGGGCACGAACACCACCTCGTCGAGCCCGAACAGCCCGGCGACCTCGCTGGCGGCGACCAGGTGCCCGTGGTGGATGGGATCGAAGGTCCCACCCATCACACCAACTCGTCGTCCCGCCACCGGCCGAGCGTATCCGGGGGTGCCGACCCCGCGCCGCGAAGACCGGCCCGCGCACCCCACCGGGCCGACGGCGACGGCGACCGGCTCCCCCGTGCAGCCGGTCGCCGTCCGGCCGCGCCGGTGCGGCCGGCGGGTGACGACACGTCGGCACCGCGTTGTCCAACGGAGCCGGCAGCGTGCGGTTACGCACCGACCCGGAAGCACCTCGGGGCCGCCGGCGCACCGGCACGTCGGTCCCTTCTCACAGGGTGGTGACGAAGTCGGCGAGCTGAGCGGCGTTGCGGCACTCGACCATGTCGATGACCTCGCCGTACCGGTCGGCGGCGGAGTCACCGCTCCCCCAGAGCCGGCGCGGCTCGGGGTTCAGCCAGTGCGCCGAGCGGGCCTTCGACACCAGGCCGGCCAGCACCGGGACACCCGGCTGCCGGTAGTTGGTCCGCCCGTCGCCGAGCACGAGCAGCGACGTCTTGGGACCGATGGCCGAGGCCCAGCGGTCGGCGAACACGTCGAACGCGGTGCCGTAGTCGCTGTGCCCGTCGAAGCCCACGACCTGGGCCTCGCGGCCGATCCGGGCGATGGCGTCGGCGACGTCCACACCCGGCCGGAAGAACCGGGTGACCTCGTCGGTGGAGTCGACGAACGCGAACGCCCGCACACCGGTGAAGTGCTCCCGCAGCGCCTGGGTGAGCATCAGCGTGAAGTGGCTGAACCCGGCCACCGAGCCGCTGACGTCGCAGAGCACCACGAGCTCGGGCTTGTGCACCTTGCGCGGCCGGTGGTGGGTGACCACCGGGACCCCGCCAGTGCCGAGCGAGGCCCGCACGGTCTTGCGGAAGTCCAGCCGGCCCTGACGCCCGAGGCGCCGGCGGGCGGAGAGCCGGACGGCGAGCCGGCGGGCCAGCGGGGCCACCGCCCGGCGCAGCTCGGCGAGGTCGGCCGACTGGGCGCGGAGGAAGTCGACCTGGTCGGCGAGCGGCCGCACGGCGTTCTTCGCGACCCGGTCGCGGCCCTTCTCCGCCGCCGTCCGCCGGCGGACCTCTGCCTCGACCGCGGTCCGGAAGGCCGCCAGCCGGTCGCGCACCGTCTGCCGCGCCACCTGCTCGGCCAGGCCGCCACGGCCGGACTCCCCGAGCAGCCCGGCGAGCAGCTGGGCCACGAGCGTGTCCGGCGAGAGCGCCCGCATCACCCGGTAGCTGAAGTACGACTGCCCCGACGGGGTGGGCTGCCCCTGCCCCAGGAGGTCGACTGCTTCGCGGGCGAACCGGCGCAGGGCCTCGGGGTCGCCGTCCTGCAGCAGCTGGAGCAGCTCGTCCCGCATCTGCGCGGCGAGCGCGGCGTCGTCGGGGACGTCGAGGGTGGACTCCCCCGGCTCGCCCGGGCCGTCGCCGTCCCTCGCGTCGGGCGCCGGGCGGTCGCCGAGCGGCCACCACAGGTCGAACAGCACGTCGTAGGCATCGCGTTGCGCGGCGCGCTGCAGCAGCACGGCCGCGAGCCCGTGCCGAAGCTGCTCGCGGTCGAGCAGGTCGACGACGGTGAGGATCTCCGCGGCGTCGACCGCCTGGCTGATCCCGACCGGGATGCCGGCCTCGCGGACCGCCCGCACGAACCCGTCCAGGTGCCCGGCGAGCCCCCCGGGCTCCCGGACCGGCGCGACCGGCTGCCCCATCAGTTCAGCCGCAGCTCGGCCGCGGCCCGCGTCTGGTCGCTGGCGTGCTTGAGCACGACGCCGAGCGTCGCGGCCATCGCCGGCTCGTCGAGGGTGTCCAGCCCGAGCTCCAGCAGGGTCTGCGCCCAGTCGAGGGTCTCCGAGATCGACGGCGACTTCTTCAGCTCCAGCCCGCGCAGCGCCCGCACGGTGGCCACCAGCTGGTCGGCCAGCCCCGCGGCGAGGTCGGGCACGCGGGACAGCACGATCTCCCGCTCCCGCTCGGCCGACGGGTAGTCCAGCGCCAGGTACAGGCAGCGCCGCTTGAGGGCCTCGGAGAGCTCGCGGGTGGCGTTGGAGGTGAGGACGACGGTCGGCCGGCGGGTGGCCGCGATCGTGCCGAGCTCCGGGATGGTGACCTGGAAGTCGCTGAGCACCTCGAGCAGCAGCCCCTCGACCTCGACGTCGGCCTTGTCGGTCTCGTCGACGAGCAGCACGGTCGGCTCGGTGCGGCGGATCGCGGTCAGCAGCGGCCGGGAGAGCAGGAACTCCTCGCCGAAGATGTCGTCGTGCACGGTGTCCCAGTCGGCGCCGCCCTCGGCCTGGGACGCCTGGATGCGCAGCAGCTGCTTCTTGTAGTTCCACTCGTAGAGCGCGCGGGCCTCGTCCAGCCCCTCGTAGCACTGCAGACGGATCAGCTCCGACCCGGTGGCCGCCGCCAGCGCCTTGGCGAGCTCGGTCTTTCCGGTGCCCGCCGGCCCCTCCACCAGCAGCGGCTTGCCCAGCCGGTCGGCGAGGAAGACCGTCGTCGCGATCTGCGCGTCGGGCAGGTAGCCGGCGGTGGACAGCCGCTTGCTGACGTCCGCGACCGACGAGAAGTGGGGGGACTGCGACGGCGGGCGGGGCATGCGACTCCTCGAGAGGCGGCAGGGTCAGCGCGTGTGGCCGGACCCCGTGACGACGTACGTGGTGGAGGTCAGCTCGGGCAGGCCGAGCGGGCCCCGGGCGTGCAGCTTCTGGGTGGAGATGCCGATCTCGGCGCCGAAGCCGAACTCGCCGCCGTCGGTGAACCGGGTGGAGGCGTTGACCAGCACGGCGGCGGCGTCGACCCCGGCGGTGAAGTCGGCGATGGCGCGGGCCGAGTCGGCCACGATGGCCTCGGTGTGGCCGGTGCTCCACCGCGCGATGTGCTCCAGGGCCTGCGGCAGGTCGTCGACGATCCGCACCGCCATGTCCATCGAGAGGTACTCGGTGCCCCAGTCCTCGTCGGTGGCTGGGACGACGCCGTCGTGCGCGGACCGGGCGGCGTCGTCACCGTGCAGCGTGACGCCGGCGCCGGCGAGCGCGGCGAGCAACCGGGGCAGGAACGGGACGTCGCGGTGCACCAGCAGCGTCTCCGCGGAGTTGCAGACGCTCACCCGGTGGGTCTTGGAGTTGAGCACCACCGCCTCGGCGATCTCCGGGTCGGCGGAGGCGTCGACGTACACGTGGCAGTTGCCCTCCCCGGTCTCGATGACCGGCACCCGCGACTCGCGCACCACCCGCTGGATCAGCGAGGCGCCGCCGCGCGGGATCACCACGTCGACCAGACCGCGGGCGTTCAGCAGCTCCCCCACCGACGCGCGGTCGGCCGGGAGCAGCTCGACGAACCCGGCGGGCAGCCCGGCCTTCTCCCCGGCCTCGGTGAGGACGGCGAGCAGCGCGGCGTTGGTGCCGAACGCCGACGCCGACCCGCGCAGCAGCGCCGCGTTGCCGCTCTTGAGGCACAGGCCCGCGGCATCGACGGTGACGTTCGGGCGCGCCTCGTAGACGATCCCGACCACGCCGAGCGGGACGCGGACCTGCTTCAGCTCCAGCCCGTTGGGCAGCCGGGAGCCGCGCACCACGTCGCCCACCGGGTCGGGCAGCGCGACCAGCTGGCGCAGCGCGTCGGCGACGCCGGCGACGCGGCCGGCGTCCAGGCGCAGCCGGTCGACGATCGCCTCCGGCGTGCCGTCGGCCCGCGCGGCGGCGACATCGGCCGCGTTGGCGGTCAGGATCTCGTCGGTGCGCTCGACCAGCGCGTCGGCCATCGCCGTCAGCGCGGCGTCCTTGGTGTCGGTCGGCAGGGTGCGCAGCACGCGGGAGGCGGCCTTCGCGCGCAGCGCGGCGGCGCCGATCAAGGGCAGGCCGGAGACGTCGGACACGCCCGTGAGGGTACGCGGCGGGCGCCCCCGCCCCACCTCCGTCCGGGCCCCTGGACCGCCCACGGACCCGGCGTGCGAGAATGATTCTCATGCGCATCGCCGCCTCCCGGGCCGCCCTCACCGCTCTCGCCACCACCGGCGTGCTCCTCGCCGCCGGGTGCGCATCCGATGGCGGAGGCGGTGCGAGCGGCGACGAGGTCTCCGTGGTCGCGGGCTTCTACCCGCTGGAGTGGGCCGCGGCCCGCGTCGGCGGGGAGCGCGTCTCCGTCTCCTCGCTGACGCCGTCGGGAGCCGAGGCGCACGACCTCGAGCTGACCCCGCGTGACGTCGCCGCCGTCGGGGACGCCGACCTGCTCGTGTACCTGGAGGGCTTCCAGCCGGCGCTGGACGAGGCGGCTGCCTCCGAGGCCGGCGACGCTGCCTGGGACGCCGGCCAGGCCGCGGACCTCGTCGAGGGCGAGCACGAGGAGCACGCCGACGAAGCGCACGCCGAGGACGACCACGCGGACGAGCACGCGGACGAGCACGCGGACGAGGAGCACGCCGAGGAGGAGCACTCCCACGGCGACGAGTCGACCGACCCGCACTTCTGGCTGGACCCGACCCGGCTGGCCGCCGTGGGCGACGCCCTGGCCGAGCGCCTGACCGAGCTGGACCCCGACGGCGCGTCGACCTACGAGGAGAACGCCGCCGCCCTGCGGGCGGACCTGGAGTCCCTCGACGAGGAGATGCAAGCCGGGCTCGCCGACTGCGCCGTCGACACCCTGGTCACCAGCCACGACGCCTTCGGCTACCTCGGCGAGCGCTACGGTCTGGAGGTGGTCGGCATCAGCGGGCTGAGCCCGTCCCAGGAGCCCAGCCCTGCGCAGCAGGCCGAGATCGCGGACCTGGTCCGGGAGCACGGGATCACGACCGTCTACACCGAGACCCTGGTCGACCCCGCGGTCGCCGAGACGGTCGCGGAGGAGGCGGGTGCGCAGGTCGCCGTGCTCGACCCGATCGAGGGGCTCACCGACGAGTCCGCGGGCGAGGACTACCTGCAGGTGATGCGCGCCAACCTTGCCACGCTGCAGGAAGGCCAGTCCTGTTCATGACCGCACGCTCCGGCGCCGCCGTCCGGCTGAGCGGCGCCAGCATCGGCTACGACGACGTGCCGATCGTGGCCGGCGTCGAGCTGACGGTGCGGCACGGCGAGGCGGTGGCGATCCTCGGCTCGAACGGCTCGGGCAAGACGACCCTCGCCCGGGGCCTGCTGGGCCTGGCCACCGTGCTCGACGGAGAGGTCGAGGTCCTCGGCGCGCCGGTGGGCCGGCTGCGCGAACGCGGGCGGATCGGCTACGTGCCGCAGCGGCACACGGTCAGCGGAGCGGTACCCGCCACCGTCCGCGAGGTCGTGTCGGTCGGCCGGCTGGCCAGGCTGGGCCTGTTCCGGCGGCTCGGAGCGGCCGACCGCGTGGCGGTCGGCGAGGCCGTCGCCGCCGTCGGGCTCGCGGACCGCATGGAGGAGCCGGTCGCCTCCCTCTCCGGCGGCCAGCAGCGCCGCGTCCTGGTGGCCCGGGCGCTGGCCGCCCAGCCCGAGCTGCTGATCATGGACGAACCGACCGCCGGGGTGGATGCCGCCAGCCAGCACGCGCTGGCCGAGGTGCTCGGCCGCGTGTCGGCGACCGGCACCACCCTGCTCGTGGTCACCCACGAGACCGCGCCGCTGGCCGGCGTGCTCACCCGCGCGGTCGTGGTCGACCACGGGCGGATCGCCTACGACGGGCCGCTGACCGGCGCGGAGCCGGCCACGGGCCACGATCACCACTGCGGGGAAGCGGCGGAGCCGGAACGGCCGGGGTACCGGCTCGACCAGCCGACCGTGACGGCGCGGACGGCGAAGGGGAGCCGCTGACGTGGAGATCCTCGAGTACGGGTTCATGCAGCGCGCCCTGCTCGCCTCGCTGATGGTGGGGCTGGTCGCGCCGGCGGTGGGGGTCTTCCTCGTCCAGCGCCGGCTCTCGCTGCTCGGCGACGGTCTCGGGCACGTCGCCCTGACCGGGGTGGCGATCGGGGTGCTCACCTCCACCGCCCCGGTGGGCGCGGCCCTGGTCGCGGCCGTCCTGGGCGCGGTGCTCATCGAACTGGTCCGCGCCCGCGGCCGCACCAGCGGCGACGTCGCGCTCGCCGTCCTCTTCTACGGCGGCATCGCCGGTGGCGTGGTGCTGCTCAGCCTCGCGCCGAGGGGCCAGGCCACGAACCTCGACGCCTACCTCTTCGGCGCCATCACCACCACCGGCGCCGGCGACCTGGTCGTCTTCGCGGTCATCGCGCTCACCGTGCTCGCCGCCGTCGCCCTGCTGGGCCAGCGGCTCTACGCGGTGAGCGACGACGAGGAGTACGCCCGGGCCGTCGGCCTCCCGGTCCTCGCCCTGAACGTCGTCCTCGCCGCCCTGGTCGCCGCCACCGTGGTGCTCTCCATGCGCATCGTCGGCCTGCTCCTGATCAGCGCGCTGATGATCGTGCCCAGCGCGGTGGCGCAGCTGCTGGCGCGCAGCTTCCGGCAGGCGCTCTACCTGGCGTGCGGCATCGGCCTGGTGGTCAGCGTCTCCGGGACGACGGCGTCGTACTACACCGGCACCCCCTCGGGCGGGACGATCGTGCTGCTGGCGATCGCGGTCTTCCTCGTCGTGTCCAGCGCGGTGGCGCTGCGGGAGGCCACCGCGCGCCGTCGGCACCGGCGGCGCGGCCCGGTCCACGGCGCCCATCCGCACGAGCACGGCGAGGGGTGCGGCCACCGGCCGGTACCGCACGGCGACCACGTCGACTACGACCACGACGGCCACCTGCACGCCCCCCACCTGACCGGCGCGGGAGTCCACTACGACGAGCACGGCACGGCGACGGTCCCCGGCGGGCCCGGGACGGGAGGTGCACGGTGAGCACAGCCGACCAGACCGACGGCAGCGCCCGGCGGCCGAGCCGCCAGCGCAGCGCGGTCCTCGCGCTGCTGGAGGAGCTCGACGGCTTCCGCAGCGCCCAGGACCTGCACGCACTGCTGCGCGAGCGCGGTGACTCGGTCGGGCTGGCGACGGTCTACCGGGCACTGCAGGCCCTCGTGGACGACGGCCAGCTCGACGTGCTGCGCAGCCCCGACGGTGAGGCGGCCTACCGCCGCTGCTCCCCCAGCCACCACCACCACCTCGTGTGCCGCTCGTGCGGCATGACGGTGGAGGTCGCCGACCCCCCGGTCGAGCGCTGGGCCGCCCGCATCGCCGCGGAGCACGGCTTCGCCGACGTGCAGCACGATCTCGAGGTGTTCGGGACCTGCGCCGACTGCGCGTCGTCCCGCGGCTGAGCCCCCTGCGCTCGACCCGTCGGACCGCGCCGGATCAGCGGTCGCGCAGGGCCCGCAGCGCGGCCTTCCGGGCGTCGCCGGTGAGCCGGTCGAGGAACACCTTGCCGTCGAGGTGGTCCACCTCGTGCTGGAGGCAGCGGGCCATCAGCCCTTCGCCCTCCAGCCGCAGCGGCTTGCCGTCGACGTCGAACCCCTCGGCGACGCAGCGCATCGCGCGCACGGTCGGCGCCCAGATCCCCGGCACCGACAGGCAGCCCTCGTCGCCGTCCTGGATCTCCTCGGACCGCTCGACGATGACCGGGTTCACCATGTGCCCGATGACCCCGTCGATGTTGTAGGAGAACGCGCGGACACCTACGCCGATCTGGGGAGCCGCCACCCCGGCCCGGCCGGGGTGGTCGACGGTGTCCTCGAGGTCGCGGATCAACGCGGCCAGCCAGCCGTCGAAGGCCCGGACCGGGTCGGAGGGGGTGCGCAGCACCGGGTCACCGAGTTCGCGGATGGGGCGGATGGTCACCCGGGCAGTCTCTCAGCCGGGCTGCAGCCCTCAGCGCAGGCGTCCGACCAGGACCATCTCGTCGCGGTGCACGACCTCCCGGCGGTGCTCGGGCGGCAGGTCGCCGGTCTTGCGCCCGAGGAGCGACGGCAGCTCGCGGGCGTCGTAGGCGACCAGCCCGCGGGCGACGACCACGCCGTCCGGCCCGACCAGCTCCACCGGGTCGTCGGCGAGGAACTCCCCCACGACGCCGGTGATTCCCGCGGCCAGCAGCGAGGCGTGCCGCTCCCGGAGAGCGGCCACCGCGCCGTCGTCGAGGACCAGGCGGCCGCGGGGGCGGCTGGCGTAGCGCAGCCAGAACTGGCGGGCGCTGGGCCGCTTGCCCATGGGGGCGAACAGCGTGCCCACCCGGTTCCCACCGAGCGCGGGGGCGGCCTGGGGCGTGGAGGTCACGACGACCGGGACGCCGGCGTGCGCGGCGATGAAGGCCGCCTCCACCTTGGTCGCCATGCCGCCGGTGCCCACGCCGTTGCGGCTGGCCGAGCCGAGGGCGACGGCGGCGAGGTCCGCCGGGTGGCGCACGGTGTCGACCAGCTGCGCCGGGCCGATGCGCGGGTCGCCGTCGTAGACGCCGTCGACGTCGGAGAGCAGGACCAGCGCGTCGGCCCGCGCGACGTGGGCGACGAGCGCGGCCAGCCGGTCGTTGTCCCCGAAGCGGATCTCCTCGGTGGCCACGGTGTCGTTCTCGTTGACCACCGGGAGGACGCCGAGGCTGAGCAGCTTGTCGACCGTCTGCTGCGCGTTGCGGTAGTGGCTGCGCCGGGTCAGGTCGTCGGAGGTGAGCAGCACCTGGCCGACGGTGATCCCGTGCCGGGCGAACGCGTCGGCGTAGGTCTGCACCAGGCGCAGCTGCCCGACGCTCGCCGCCGCCTGCGCGGTGGCGAGGTCACGAGGGCGCCCGTCGAGGCCGAGCGGCGCCAGCCCCGCGGCGATCGCGCCCGAGGAGACCAGGACCACCTCCCGGCCCGACGCCCGGACGGCGGCGAGGGCGTCGACCAGCGCGGTGAGGCGTGCGACGTCCAGGCCCCCGGGCAGCGTGGTCAGCGAAGAGGAGCCGACCTTGACCACGACCCGGCCCGCGCCGGCGATCGAGGGCCGGGCCGCGGTCTCGGCGGCCGCGCGGGTCACCGGGGGTCCTTCCCGGGCAGGTCGTCGTCCATCCCCTCGAGGTCCTCGTCGGTCCAGCCGTCCTCGGTGACCTCGAAGGGCACCCGGCGGGCGCGCTTGGCCGCCAGTCGCTCGGCCGCCCCGATGCGCTCGGTGACCTCGAGCCGGTTGTCGGTCCCGCGGCCACCCAGGCCCGCGGACTCCTCGGCGGTGAGCGTGCCCGCCGGAAGCGTCGGCGCCCAGTCGAAGGTGACGTCGCCGATGGTCACGGCGTCGCCCTCGCGAGCGCCGGCACGGGCCAGCTGCTCCTCCACCCCGAGGCGGTTGAGCCGGTCGGCGAGGTAGCCGACGGCCTCGTCGTTGGTGAAGTCGGTCTGCCGGACCCACCGCTCGGGCTTGACGCCGCGGACGACGAACGCCTCCGGGTCGGCAGGGTCGCGCTCCACGGTGAAGCCGGAGTCGTCGACCGCGCGCGGGGTCAGCGTCACCCGCACCGGCTCGGGCGCCGGGAGCGAGGCACGGTGCTCCTCGACGGCCGCGGCCAGCGCGTACCCGAAGGCCGCCAGCCCCTCGCCGGTGACGGCGCTGATCGGGAACACCTGCAGGCCGCGCTCCTCGAGGGCGGGGCGGACCAGGTCGACCAGCTCGCGGCCGTCGGGGACGTCGATCTTGTTGAGCACGGCGATCCGGAGCCGGCCGACGAGGTCGAGCTCCTCCCCGCCGTACTCCGCGAGCTCGTGCTCCAGCGCGTCGATGTCGGTCTCGGGGTCGCGGCCGGACTCCATGGTCGCCATGTCGATGACGTGCACCAGGACGGCGCAGCGCTCGACGTGCCGGAGGAACTGCAGGCCCAGCCCCTTGCCGGCCGAGGCGCCCGGGATCAGGCCGGGCACGTCGGCCATCGTGTAGACGGTGTCGCCGGAGCGGACCACGCCGAGGTTGGGCACCAGCGTGGTGAACGGGTAGTCGGCGATCTTCGGCCGGGCCGCGGACATGGCGGCGACCAGCGAGGACTTGCCGGCCGACGGGTACCCGACGAGGCCGACGTCGGCGATGCTCTTGAGCTCCAGCACCGCGTCGAACGCCTCGCCCGGCTCACCGAGCAGCGCGAACCCCGGCGCCTTGCGGCGGGGGTTGGCCAGCGCGGCGTTGCCCAGCCCGCCCTTGCCGCCGTGGGCGAGCACCACGCGGGTGCCGGCGCCCACCAGGTCGGCGAGCACGCGGCCGTCGGGGGTGCTGACCACGGTGCCCTCGGGCACCCGCAGCACGCGGTCCTCGCCCCGGGCGCCGTGCCGGTTGCTGCCCGCACCGGGGCGGCCGTTGGCCGCCTTCTGGTGGGGTCGGTGGTGGAAGTCCAGCAGGGTGTGCACGTTCGGGTCGACCTCGAGGACGACGTCGCCGCCGTCCCCGCCGTTGCCCCCGTCGGGCCCACCGAGCGGCTTGAACTTCTCGCGGTGCACCGAGGAGACGCCGTGCCCGCCGTTGCCGGCAGCGACGTGGATGGTGACCCGATCGACGAAAGCGGCCATGGGTGTCGAGCGGACGAGTCCGCGCCGCCTCCTACCTACCTGTCAAGCGCGACGAGCGCACGGGCCGGTCGGCCCGTGCGCTCGTCGCGAAGCGAACTGCTTGTCGGCCCCGTCCAGAGGAGGACGGGGTCCTCTTTCAGGCCTCGACCGCAGTGATGGAGACGGTCTTGCGTCCCCGTCGCGTGCCGAAGGTGACCGAACCCGGCGCGAGCGCGAACAGCGTGTCGTCGCCGCCGCGGCCGACGCCGAGGCCCGGGTGGAAGTGGGTTCCGCGCTGGCGGACGATGATCTCGCCGGCCTTCACGACCTGGCCACCGAAACGCTTGACGCCGAGGCGCTGCGCGTTCGAGTCGCGGCCGTTGCGGGAGGACGAGGCGCCCTTCTTGTGTGCCATGTCGGCGTCAGCCCTTCGAGATGTCGCGGACCACGACGCTGGTCAGGGGCTGACGGTGCCCCTGCCGCTTGTGGTAGCCGGTCTTGTTCTTGAACTTGTGGATGTGGATCTTCGGGCCCTTGCCGTGCTCGAGGATCTCACCGGTCACGGTCACCTTCGCCAGGGCCGCCGCGTCGCTGGTGACGGTGTCGCCGTCGACCAGCAGGATGGCCGGGAGGGCGACGGTGTCGCCCGCCGCGCCCTGCAGGCGGTTGATCGTGAACGTGTCGCCCACGGCCACCTTGTGCTGGCTCCCGCCGGCCTTCACCACTGCGTACACCACTGACTCCTCGTTAGCTTCTTCACGTCGAGCTCTGTGTCCGGCGCGCACGACCGGGGGGCGCCGGGTGCTTGGACGGGCTGCGCACGCCGTCCCGGCGGCACCCGGAGGCGCCTGCGCGGTGGCGCAGCAACCCGACCAGCGTACCCGAGGCTGCCCGCACCGGTCGACACGCCCCGGCTGTGGCCCTGGCGACCCCGCTCCCCCGGGCCCGCGCCCCCGTCCGGGGCCGCCGGACGGGGCCGCGGGGCACTGCCAGGGACTAGGACACCGGCGGACCGGCCGGCCGGCTGGCCGCCCGGCGGCGGCGCGGCCGGGCAGCCGCGGCCGGCGCCTCGCCGTCGCCGGCGGCCGGCTCGGCCGGTGCTGCCGGGGTCTCGGCCCCGGCGTCGGCGGCGTGCGCCACCCCGCCGGGGACGACGTCGGCCGTCGTCGTCGCCGGGGTGATCGGCTGCGCGGACTCGGCCGGCGCCTCGACGGCGCCGACCTCACCGGCCGGGAGCACGTCCTCGGCCTCGGTCTCCGCGACCGGCACCGGGGCGGGCGCGGTCTCGGGCAGCGGCTGGACCGTCGTCACCCGCGCGTCGACCCGCTGTGCGGGCGGCACGACCACCGGCGCCTCCGGACCTGCCGGCGCGTCGTCCGGGCCGGTCCGCCCGGGCTCCGGCGAACCGGCGACCGGGGCCGGGACGACCGGATCGACGTCCTCGACCGTCTCGGCCGAGCCGTCGGCCACGGGCTCGCTCGACGGCGTCCCGTCGTCGGCGCGGGTGCCCGCGAGCACGGCGGCGTCCTCGGCCGCGCGCTCCTCCCCCGACTGCCCGCGGTTGCGCCGGCCGCGGCTGCGACGTCCGCCGCCGCGGCCGCCCTCGACGGCCTCGCCGTCACCGGCGGGCGCCTCCGCCGCGCCCGCGCCGGTCGCCTCGACCTCCTCGGCCTCCTTCGCGACGGCGTCCTTGCCGCCGCGGCTGCGCCCGGACTCCTTGCCACCGGCGTCCTTGCCGCCGGAGTCCTTGCCGCCGGAGTCCTTGCCGCCGCCGGAGTTGCTCCCGCCGCCGTTGCCACCGCCCCGGCGCTTCTCGTCCACCGGGTCGAGGTGCACGACGATGCCGCGCCCGCGGCAGTGCTCGCAGGACTCGGAGAAGACCTCCAGCAGGCCCTGGCCCACGCGCTTGCGGGTCATCTGCACCAGGCCCAGCGAGGTCACCTCGGCGACCTGGTGCTTGGTGCGGTCGCGGCCCAGGCACTCGGTGAGCCGGCGCAGCACGAGATCACGGTTGCTCTCGAGCACCATGTCGATGAAGTCGATGACGATGATGCCGCCGATGTCGCGCAGCCGGAGCTGGCGGACGATCTCCTCGGCCGCCTCCATGTTGTTGCGCGTCACGGTCTGCTCGAGGTTGCCGCCCGAGCCGGTGAACTTCCCGGTGTTGACGTCGACGACCGTCATCGCCTCGGTCCGGTCGATCACCAGCGAGCCGCCCGACGGCAGCCAGACCTTGCGGTCCAGCGCCTTCGTCAGCTGCTCGTCGATCCGCAGGTCGTGGAAGACGTCGCCCTGGCCGGTGTAGCGGGTCAGCCGCGCGGTGAGCTCGGGGCTCACGTGCGCGACGTAGGCCTCGACGGTGTCCCAGGCGTCGTCGCCCTGGACCACGAGCTCCTTGAAGTCCTCGTTGAAGACGTCGCGGATCACCCGGATCGCCAGGTCGGGCTCGCCGTAGAGCAGGGTCGGCGCGTTCGACGTCGACTCGGACTTCTGCTTGATGACGTCCCACTGCGCCTTCAGCCGGTTGACGTCGCGGGTGAGCTCCTCCTCCGAGGCGCCCTCCGCGGCGGTCCGGATGATCACGCCGGCGTCCTCGGGGACGATCCGCTTGAGGATGTCCTTGAGCCGCTGGCGCTCGGTGTCGGGCAGCTTGCGGCTGATCCCGGTCATCGAGCCGCCGGGCACGTAGACGAGGAAGCGACCGGGCAGGTTGATCTGCTGGGTCAGCCGGGCGCCCTTGTGGCCGATCGGGTCCTTGGTGACCTGCACCAGGATCTTGTCGCCGGACTTGAACGCCTGCTCGATCGAGCGCTGCTTGCCCGAGAGCCCGACGGCGTCCCAGTTCACCTCACCGGCGTAGACGACGGCGTTGCGGCCCTTGCCGATGTCGACGAACGCCGCCTCCATGCTGGGCAGCACGTTCTGCACCCGGCCCAGGTAGACGTTGCCCGCGAAGGAGGTCGCCGAGGCCTGGGTGACGTAGTGCTCGACGAGGATGTCGTCCTCGAGCACGGCGATCTGCGTCCGCTCGCCGCGCTGGCGGATCACCATCTTCCGGTCGACGGCCTCGCGGCGGGCGAGGAACTCCGACTCGGTCAGGATCGGCTGGCGACGGCGCCCGGTGTCCCGGCCGTCCCGGCGGCGCTGGCGCTTGGCCTCGAGCCGGGTGGAGCCGGCGATGCCGCGGACGTCGTCGTCGCTGGTGCTGCGGCCGTTGCGCCCGGCCCGCTCGGGACGGTCGTCGTCGTCGGTGTCGTCGGAGGACTCGTCCGCGCCGGAGCTCCCGCCACGGCGACGGCGGCGCCGCCGGCGGCGGGTGCCCGACCCGGTCGACCCCTCGTCCTCGCCCTCGTCCTCGTCGGTGTCGGTCGCAGCACCGGAGGTCTCGTCGTCCTCGGTGTCGTCGGCCTGCGGTCGCTCGTCGCCGCCGTCCTCGTCGGAGTCGGCGTCCGAGGAGTCCTCGCCGCTGCGGCCCCGCCCGCGGCCGCGCCGGCCCCGGCGGCGACGCCGGCTCGCCGACGAACCACCCTCGTCGCGGTCCTCGCCGGACTCGTCGCGGTCGTCGGTGTCCTCGGCCTGCTCGTCCTCGGTGTCGGCCTCCGCCCGCTCCGGCTGCTCCTCCGCGGGGCGGCGGCGGGACCGGCTGCGGCGGGAGCGGGGCGCCTCGTCGGCGGTCGCGTCCTCGCCGTCCTGGTCGCCCGCGGCGTCGTCGACGTCGGGTTCGGGGGACTCCGCCGGACGGCGGCTGCGCCGGCGGGGCGCGGGCGGTGCGTCGTCGGGCGGCGCCACGAAGCTCACGAACGCGGGGATCGGCGCGGCCGCGACGGGTCGGACGGCCTCGACGTGGTCGGGGTCGGCCGCGGCGGCCGGCCGGGTGGCCCGGCGGCGGGGGCGGGCCACGACGGCCGTGGGCTCCGGTGAGCTGAACTGGGCGCCGAACCGCGGTCCGGCCGGTTCGGGCTCGGGCGTCTCGGCCGCGGCGCCGTCCGGGGCGTCCGCGGTGTCGTCGGCGGCCGCCGTCCCGTCGGCGTCCTCGGCGTCCGGCGCCCCTTCGTCGGGGGTGGCCGGCGTGCCGGTGACCTCCGCCTCGGCGGGCTGCGGTGTGCCCGGCGGGACCGCGGTCTCCTGGGTGTCGTCGTTCTCGGTGGTCGGGTGGTCGGTGTCAGCCACGAGGGCTCTCGCCTCCTGTGCTGCTCCCGGGCGCCGATCGAGAGGACTGGCGGCCGCGCAGGAGCACGGGTTGGGCGGGGCGGGCCGCCGCGCGGGGTACGGCGGACTGGCTCGCCCTGCGAAGTCTGTGGGCGGCTCCCGCGCGACGGTTGCCGCGGCGGGGAGCCGGATGTGGTGGTGCGCACCTCCGGTGACGCCGGGGGTGGTGGTGCGGGTCCTGCGGTGGTCTGGGCATCCGGGCCGGGTGGCCTGGAACGGGCGCGTCACGTCTGGCAGCCGTGGCGCTCGACAGCGCGCGGTCTCCGGGCGTCCGCCGGTCAGACCGTCGCGTGCTCCCCCTGGCAGCGGGTGCGCGCCGCACGGTCAGGACCGAACGGATCGGCCACGGTCCCGGTGTCGTCGAGCCGGCCCTGCGCCTCACGCACGGCCCGGGGGGGCAACGGCGGGCGCAGGTCGGCGACGGCAGCCAGGGCGGCCAACACG
Source organism: Blastococcus sp. SYSU DS0828 (assembly GCF_054050975.1). Classification (NCBI taxonomy): domain Bacteria; kingdom Bacillati; phylum Actinomycetota; class Actinomycetes; order Geodermatophilales; family Geodermatophilaceae; genus Blastococcus; species Blastococcus sp. SYSU DS0828. Next base: position 55,370 of record NZ_JBJHAK010000006.1, read on the forward strand.
TCGTCGGGTCGTACAGCGGGCGTCACCTGCCGGACGACCATGTGCAGTATGGCACAACCTGCCTCCTCCGACGCTGACGCGCTGGCCACGGCGGGGCGCGCGTCCACGTCCTTGAGGCCGTTCTTGGTCCGCTTGGCGACGGTGACGACGTCGGCCGCGAGGAACTTCTCGACCGCCGGGGCGAGCTCCTCCAGGCGCACGCCGGGCAGTTCCACGCGCCAGACGGAGGTGTCGATGCGGTCGGCCAGCGACCCGGTCCCCTCCTGCGCCTCGACGACCTCCAGGACGGCGATGTCCGGCGGCAGCGCGGTGTCGAGCGCGACCCGCACCGCCTCGGGGTCGCAGCGGATCGCCACCCCGATCTCCAGGTACTCCGCCTCGCTGGCCGACCCGGTCGGCGCGGCCCCGATGTAGGAGATCTTCGGGTGCGGGCTGAACCCGGCGGAGAACGCCATCGGCACCTGGGCCCGGCGCAGCGCCCGCTCCAGGGCCCGGGCGAGGTCGCGGTGGGAGGCGAAGCGGAGCCGGCCCCGCTTGGCGTAGCGGATCCGCAGCTTCTGGACGGTCGGCGGCGGCGGCGGGCCGTCGGGCTGGCGAGCCATGTGGTCTTCCCCGCTCAGACGACGGTGAGCGGCAGCAGGCTGCGCCCCGTCGGCCCGATCTGGATCTCGGTACCCATGGTGGGACAGACCCCGCAGTCGTAGCAGGGGGTCCACCGGCAGTCGGCGACCTCCTCCTCCGACAGGGCCTCCTGCCAGTCCTCCCAGAGCCACTCCTTGTCCAGGCCGGAGTCCAGGTGGTCCCAGGGCAGGATCTCGTGCTCGGTGCGCTCGCGGGTGGTGAACCAGTCGAGGTCGACCCCGAAGGCGGCCAGCTCCTCGGCGGCGGCCTGGGTCCAGCGCTCGTAGGAGAAGTGCTCGCTCCAGCCGTCGAACTTGCCGCCCTCGCGCCACACCCGCTCGATGACCCGGCCCACCCGGCGGTCGCCCCGGGAGAGCAGGCCTTCGATCACGCCGGGCTTGCCGTCGTGGTAGCGCAGGCCGATGGAGCGGCCGATGCGACGGTCGGCGTTGATGGCCTGGCGCAGCACCCGCAGCCGGTGGTCGATGGTCTCGGCGCTCGCCTGGGCCGCCCACTGGAACGGCGTGTGCGGCTTGGGCACGAAGCCACCGATGGAGACGGTGCAGCGGATGTCCTTGCGGCCGCTCGCCTCGCGGCCGGCGCGGATCACCTCGACCGCGAGCTCGGCGATCTCCAGCACGTCCTCGTCGGTCTCGGTCGGCAGCCCGCACATGAAGTAGAGCTTCACCTGCGTCCAGCCGTTGGCGTACGCCGTCGTCACCGTGCGGACGAGGTCCTCCTTGGACACCGTCTTGTTGATGACCCGGCGGATGCGCTCGCTGCCGCCCTCGGGGGCGAAGGTCAGCCCGCTCCGCCGGCCGTTGCGGGAGAGCTCGTTGGCCAGCGTGACGTTGAAGGCGTCCACGCGGGTGCTGGGCAGGCTGAGGCTGGTGTTGGTGCCCTCGTAGCGGTCGGCGAGCTGCTTGGCCACCTGGCCGATCTCGGAGTGGTCGGCGCTGGAGAGGCTGAGCAGGCCGACCTCCTCGTAGCCGGTGGCCTTCAGCCCCTGCTCGACCATGGAGCCGATGCCGGTGATCGTCCGCTCGCGCACCGGGCGGGTGATCATCCCGGCCTGGCAGAACCGGCAACCGCGGGTGCAGCCGCGGAAGATCTCCACGCTCATCCGCTCGTGCACGCTCTCGGCGAGCGGCACCAGCGGCTGCTTCGGGTAGGGCCACTCGTCGAGGTCCATGACGGTGCGCTTGCCGACCTTCGCCGGGACGTCGTCGCGCGTCGGGGTCACCGCGGCGATCGTGCCGTCGGGGCCGTAGGAGAACGCGTAGAAGCGCGGCACGTAGACGCCGTCGACGCGGGCCAGGCGGGCCAGCAGCTCCTCGCGGCCGCCCGGGCGCCCCTGCGCCTTCCACGCCTTGACGACGTCGGTGATGTCGCCGACGGCCTGCTCGCCGTCGCCCAGGACCGCGCAGTCGACGAAGTCGGCGACCGGCTCGGGGTTGAAGGCGGCGTGCCCGCCGGCGACGACGACCGGGTGGGTCTCGTCGCGGTCGACGGCGTGGAGCGGGACCCCGGCGAGGTCGAGGGCCTCGAGCAGGTTGGTGTAGCCCAGCTCGGTGGCGAAGCTGACGCCCAGGAGGTCGAAGTCGCGCACGGAGCGGTGGCCGTCGACGGTGAACTGCGGGACCCCGTGCTCGCGCATCAGCGCGGCGAGGTCGGGCCAGACGGCGTAGGTGCGCTCGGCCAGGGCGTCGGGGCGCTCGTTGAGCACCTCGTACAGGATCATCAGCCCCTGGTTGGGCAGCCCCACCTCGTAGGCGTCGGGGTACATGAGCGCCCAGTGCACGTCCGCGGACTCCCACGGCTTGGTCTGGGCGTTGAGCTCACCACCCACGTACTGGATGGGCTTCTGGATCTGGGCCAGCAGCGGCTCGAGTCGCGGGTACAGCGACTCGCCGGCGGTGGTGCGGAGCTCTGCAGTCATGACCGGTCCAGGGTAGCCGCCGCCCCGCCGGGCCCGTGTTGGTCAGGTGACCTGATCGTTAGGGGTCCTGGCTCAGCGTCGACCGTGAGCCAGGACCCCACACGGTGAGCCAGGGCAACGACCCTTGCGCCATCCCGTTGTATTTATGCTACGGTTTGTCGCATGGGAAGACAGCCAAAGGGTGAGGCGGACAAGGTCCACGACCGCATCGCCGTGCTCAGGGCCGACCGTGGCGTGAGCCGGAAGGAACTCGCGGACGCCGTCGGCGTCCATCCGCAGACGATCGGCTACGTGGAGCGCGGCGAGTACAGCCCGTCGCTGGCCCTGGCCCTGCGCATCGCCCGCTACTTCGACCTGCCGGTAGAGGCGATCTTCTCCCTCGACCCGCTGCCCTCGCTCAGCCAGGAACTCCTCAGGAGGACGTCGTGACCATCTCCCCCGAGCAGACCTACCTCGCCCGCACGTTCGAGGACGGGCGATACGCCTGGGCCCGTTCGCTGACGAACCGTCGCCGCGCCGTCGTCGCCGAGGCCGTCCTCCTGGTGGCGCTGATCGCGGCCACCCTCACCGCCGCGATCAGCGGCACCGGGTGGTCGACGTGGTTCTTCGCCGCGTGGACGGCCGGGATGCTGGTGTTCATCCCGCTGCACTCACTGCTCAACCTGGGCATCCGCGGCGTCTTCGACCGCAGCACCCGGTCGCTCGACGAGCACCAGCAGCGGGTGCGCGAGCGGTCGTACAGCGCGGTGGGCTGGCCGAGCACCGCCCTGCACTTCGCCGCCTGGTTCGGTGCCGTCACGCTCGTCGCGCTCACCGAGCACGTGGACCTCGCGCTGTGCCTGGGCTTCCTGCTCTGGTTCTCCGCCGGGTTGCTGTCCTACTGGCACCTGGCCTGGACCGCCCCCGAGGAGCCGGCCGACGCCGACTCCTGAACCGCCCCCTGATGTGCCGAGATCATGTGATCTCGGCACATCAGGCGCGTCCGAGCGCCGAGATCACGGGATCTCGGCGACGAGGAGAGATCTCAGCCCAGGTTCGGGAAGAAGAGCTTCACCTCGCGCTCGGCGGACTCGGGCGAGTCGGAGCCGTGCACGATGTTGTTCTGCACCTCGAGGGCGAAGTCGCCGCGGATGGTGCCGGGGCCGGCCTTCACCGGGTCGGTGGCACCGGCCAGGGCGCGGAACGCCTCGATGGCCCGCGGCCCCTCGACGACCAGCGCCATGAGCGGGCCGCTGGTGATGAACTGCACCAGGTCGGCGAAGAACGGCCGCTCGCGGTGCTCGGCGTAGTGGGTCTCCGCGGTCTCCCGGTCCAGGGTGCGCAGCTCGGCGGCGACCAGGCGCAGCCCCTTGCGCTCGAGCCGCGTGATCACCTCACCGACCAGGCCACGGGAGACGCCGTCGGGCTTGACGAGGACGAGAGTGCGTTCGGTCACGGGGCGGCAGCCTACGGGGTGGCCGCTCCACCGCCGTCGGCGTCGGTGCCCCGAGGCTCCTCGACCGGCCCGAACGGGGTGCCCACCAGCTCCTTGCGCACCTGCAGCAGGTAGGCCCAGATGAGCAGAAAGGCGCCCGCCACGAACCACATGACGCCGTTGAGCAGGCCGGTGAGCAGCAGCGGCACCTGCAGGACGGTGCCGATCAGCAGACCTCGCTCCCGGCGCTGCAGGCCGGACGCGAGGATCAGCACCACCGCCAGGACCAGCAGGACGGTCAACCGGACGGCGCCGAGCCCCTCCTCGGTCTGCGCGATGCCGCGGGGCACGAAGAGGACGGCGATGCCTTCCAGCACCAGGATCGCGGCCGCGGCCCCGCGCAGCGCCTTCGCCGCGCGCAGCGGGTCGGCCGCGGTCACCGCGAGCCCCGGGCCATCAGCGTGCGGGCCTCGCCGGCGGTGATCACGCTGCCGGTGACCAGCACGCCGGAGCCGCCCAAGGCGTCGTCCGGGCCGGCCTCGGCGAGCTCGATCGCCTCGGTGATCGCCTCACCCAGCTCTGGCTGGACGCTCACCCGGTCGGCGCCGAAGACGTCGACGGCCAACGCGCCGAGCTCGTCGGCGGGCATGGCGCGCGGCGAGCTGTTCTGGGTGACGACCAGCTCGGCGCAGACCTCCTCCAGGGCGGCCAGCATCCCGGCGACGTCCTTGCCGTGCACGCACCCGACCACGCCGACGAGCCGGGTGAAGTCGAAGGACTCCCGGAGCGCCTCGACGGTCGCGCGCATGCCGGCCGGGTTGTGCGCCGCGTCGACCAGCACCGTCGGGCTGGTGCGCACCCGCTCCAGCCGGCCGGGTGACCGGACGGCGGCGAAGGCGGCGCGCACCGTCTCCTGCTCGATCGGGCCGGTCGCCGCGCCCGCGCCGAGGAACGCCTCGACCGCGGCGAGCGCCGTCACCGCGTTCTGCGCCTGGTGCGCCCCGAAGAGCGGAAGGAAGACCTCCTCGTACTCCCCGCCGAGCCCCTGCAGGCGCACCTGCTGCCCGCCGACGGCGACCGTGCGCTCCAGCACGCCGAACTCGGTGCCCTCGCGGGCGACCACCGCCTCGACCTCCACGGCGCGACGGACCAGGGTGTCGAGCGCCCCGGGCTGCTGGTGGGCCAGCACCGCGATGGCGTCGGGCTTGATGATCCCCGCCTTCTCCCCCGCGATCGTGGCGACGTCCGGGCCGAGGTACTCGGCGTGGTCGAGGTCGACCGGGGTGACGACGGCGACGCGGGCATCGGCGACGTTCGTCGCGTCCCAGGTCCCGCCCATGCCGACCTCGATGACGGCGACGTCGACCGGCGCGTCGGCGAACAACGCGTAGGCCATGCCGACCATGACCTCGAAGAAGCTCAGCGGGACCTCGCCCGCGGCGTCGACCATCTGCACGTAGGGCGCGATGTCCTCGTAGGTCTCGACGAACCGCTCGGCGCTGACCGGCTCACCGTCGACGACGATCCGCTCGCGGATCGACTCCAGGTGCGGGCTGGTGAAGCGGCCCACGCGGAGGCCGAAGCCGCGCAGCAGCTCGTCGATCATCCGGGCCGTCGTCGTCTTGCCGTTGGTGCCCGCCACCTGGATGACCGGCATCGCCCGGTGCGGCGATCCCAGCAGGTCGACCAGGGCGTTGATGCGGGTGAGCGAGGGATCCAGGCGGCTCTCCGGCCAGCGGGCCAGCAGCTCCTTCTCCACCCGGGCCATGTCACCGGTGCTGCTGTTGCTCATCCTGCTCAGGATGCCAGTCGTGCAGTTCCTAGGATGAGTGACATGGTTCCCGACATCGCGCCCCCGGACACGACTGCCCCGGCTGCGACCGTCGGCGTACCCGACCGGCCGACCGTCGACGGGCTCGAGGACAAGTGGATCGCCCGCTGGACGGAGCAGGACACCTACGGCTTCGACCGCGCCGCCGCGCTGGCCGCGCCGCGCGAGCAGATCTGGTCGATCGACACCCCGCCGCCGACCGCCAGCGGCTCGCTGCACGTGGGCCACGTCTTCAGCTACACCCACACCGACATCGTCGCCCGCTACCAGCGGATGCGCGGCAAGCACGTCTACTACCCGATGGGCTGGGACGACAACGGCCTACCCACCGAGCGGCGGGTGCAGAACTACTACGGCGTGCGATGCGACCCGGCGCTGCCCTACGACCCGTCCTTCGAGCCGCCCGCGAAGCCCGGCAAGGACCAGGTGCCGATCTCGCGGCGCAACTTCGTCGAGCTGTGCATGCAGCTCACGGAGGAGGACGAGGCCGAGTTCGAGAAGCTGTGGCGCCGCGTGGGTCTGTCGGTGGACTGGACGAACGTCTACCGGACGATCTCGGAGTCCTCCCGGGCCACCGCCCAGCGGATGTTCCTGCGCAACCTCGCCCGCGGCGAGGCCTACGCCCAGGAGGCGCCGACCCTCTGGGACGTCACCTTCCGCACCGCCGTCGCCCAGGCCGAGCTCGAGGACCGGGAGCGCCCCGGCGCCTACCACCGGATCGCCTTCTCCGGCCCCGAGGGCCCGGTGTTCATCGAGACCACCCGCCCGGAGCTGCTGCCGGCCTGCGTCGCGCTGGTCGCCCACCCCGACGACGAGCGCTACCAGCCGCTGTTCGGCAAGACGGTCCGGACGCCGGTCTTCGGCGTCGAGGTGCCGGTCGTCGCCCACCGCCTCGCCGAGCCGGACAAGGGTTCGGGCATCGCGATGATCTGCACCTTCGGCGACCTCAACGACGTCACCTGGTGGCGCGAGCTGCAGCTGCCGACCCGCGCGATCGTCGGCTGGGACGGCCGGATCCTGGCCGAGCCGCCGGCCGACGTCCCCGCGGAGCCGTACGCGGAGCTCGCCGGGAAGACCGTCTTCAGCGCGCAGCAGCGCATCGTGGAGATGCTCCGGGAGTCCGGCGACCTGGAGGGCGACCCGAAGCCGATCACCCACCCGGTGAAGTTCTTCGAGAAGGGCGAGCGCCCGCTGGAGATCGTCACCACCCGCCAGTGGTACATCCGCAACGGCGGCCGCGACGGCGACCTGCGCGACGCCCTCGTCGCGCGCGGCCGGGAGATCCAGTGGGTGCCCGAGCACATGCGGCACCGCTACGACAACTGGGTCGAGGGCCTCAACGGCGACTGGCTGATCAGCCGCCAGCGCTTCTTCGGGGTGCCCTTCCCGGTCTGGTACCGGCTCGACGAGGCGGGTGAGCCCGACTTCGAGAACCCGATCCTCGCGGCCGAGGAGTCGCTGCCGGTCGACCCGTCCTCCGACGTGCCGCCCGGCTTCGACGAGGCGCAGCGCGGGCACCCCGGCGGCTTCATGGCCGACCCCGACGTCATGGACACCTGGGCGACCTCCTCGCTGTCGCCGCAGGTGGCGTCGGGCTGGGACACCGACCCGGAGCTGTTCGCCAAGGTCTTCCCCATGGACCAGCGGCCGCAGGCGCACGACATCATCCGCACCTGGCTGTTCTCCACCGTCGTCCGCGCGCACTTCGAGCACGGCACGGTGCCGTGGACGCACGCCACCATCTCCGGCTTCGTGGTCGACCCCGACCGCAAGAAGATGTCGAAGTCCAAGGGCAACGCGACGACGCCGATCGACGTGCTGGAGCGGTACGGCACCGACGCGGTGCGCTGGCGCGCGGCCGGGGCGCGCCCGGGTGCGGACTCGCCGTTCGACGAGGCGCAGATGAAGGTCGGCCGCCGGCTGGCCATGAAGATCCTCAACGTCGGCAAGTTCGTCCTGGGCCTGGGCGCCTCGGCGGCGCTGACTGCCGACGACGTCACCGAGCCGATCGACCGGGCGCTGCTCGCCGGGCTGGCCGGCGTCGTCGACGAGGCGACCGCGGCGATGGAGGCGTTCAACTACACCCGCGCCCTCGAGGTCGCAGAGGCGTTCTTCTGGTCGTTCTGCGACGACTACGTGGAGCTGGTGAAGTCCCGCGCCTACCGGTCGGATGCGGCCGCGACCTCCGCGCAGGCGGCGCTGGCGATCGCCCTGGACGTCCAGCTGCGGCTGTTCGCCCCGGTGCTGCCGTTCGTCACCGAGGAGGTCTGGTCGTGGTGGCAGACCGGCTCGGTGCACCGGGCGCTGTGGCCGACCGCGACCGAGCTGCCGACCGGGGGCGACCCCGCGGTGGTCTCGGTGGCCGCGGCCGCGCTGGCCGGGGTGCGCAAGGCGAAGTCCGACGCCAAGCAGTCGATGCGCGCCGAGGTGGAGACGGCGACCGTCACCGCCCCGGCCGCGCAGGTGCCCGCGCTCGAGGCGGCGCGCTCGGACCTGGTCGACGCCGGCCGGATCCAGACGCTGACCGTGCGCCCGGGCGAGGGTGAGCTCACCGTGGACGTCGTCCTCGCGCCGGCCCCGGAGGCCTGACCCCGCCGGCCGTCGTAGCGATGTGCGGCGGGGGCGCGTTCCGTCGGCTAGAACGCGCCCCCGGCGCACATCGGTAACCGCATCAGCGGGTCAGCTCGACCAGCTTCGTGACCGTGTTCCAGTTCCGGTTGGTGCCGACCTGGCCGAGGATGCGGTCCCACTTCCACCCGCCCATGGCGCTGCCCTGCATGCCTTCCGGCAGCCAGAGGTAGACCTCCCGGCCGCGGACCACGTACTCGCCCCCCTCGGCCGTCGGCGCCGCCGCCACGCGCTCGGGGTCCAGCGGCTCGGGGAAGAACGTGACCGAGTAGCGGGCGTGGTCGTCGGCGAGGTGGCCCAGCGGATCGACGGCCAGGACCTCGGCGAGCTCGTCCGCCGTCCGCACCACCACGGGGACGTCGAGGGCGAAGTGCTGGGCGATGGCCGCGGTCAGGTCGGCGGCGAGCTCGGCCTCGGGCAGCGCGCTGTCGAGGATGACGTTCCCACTGGCCAGGTGCGTGCGGACGGCGCCGTACCCGCGTTCGGTGAGGACCTCGCGCAACCGCGGCATCGAGACCCGGCGCGTGGCGCCCAGGTTGATCGCCCGCAGCAGCGCCCCGTAGCGGGTGGTCACACCGAGACGCTACCGCTACCGCCGCCGCGGTCCGACAGGCAGCGGGCGCCGCGTCCGCGGCGGCTGACTCCGCGGGCGTTGTCCCTCCGGCGGACATCCGGGCGGCCGCGATGCCCATCACGGGGCCAACGCTTCCGACGTCGTCCACAGGTTCGCCGGAGCTGCCCCGCGCCAGGAGCACGGCCAGCAGGCTGGGCCGGTGCACGACATCCTCCGGCTGCTCGACCCGATGCGGGTGGCCTCGACCGCGGCCCTCGCGCAGCACGTCGACCCGCGCACGATCAGCCGGTGGCTGGCCTCCGGCCGGCTCGTGCGGCTGCACCCCGGCTGGGTCACCGTCCCGCAGCTCGCCGATGACTGGGCGGTGCGCGCCCATGCCGCCACGTCCTACTGCGGCGGGCCGCTCAGCCACTGGAGCGCGCTCGCGGTCCACGGCCTCGGGGAGGAGTACACGCAGCTGGACGTCACGGTGCCGGCGGGATCGAGGGTCCGGACCACCCGGTGGGTGCGCGTCCACCGGAGCCGGACACCGCTCGGCCTGACCGCTGCGCGCGGCTTGGTGACGACCCCGGTCCCCCGGGCTCTGGTCGACACCTGGGGCGATGCCCATCGCGCGACGGCGATGCGGGCCTCCCCCCGACTCGCCAGAGCCGCGGTGCTCCGTGCGGTGCAGCGCCGGAGCGTGGATGCGGCCGAGGTGACGGGCGAGCTGGCCCGTCGCCCGAACCTACCCGGGCGGTCCGCACTGCACGAGCTGCTGGCGCTCGTCGCGGGCGGTAGCCACAGCGAGCTGGAGATCTTCGGCCTCCAGCACATCCTCACCGTTCCCGGTCTCCCGGAGTGCCGGCGCCAGCACCGGGTCCTCCTGCCGGAAGGGCCGGTTCTCCTGGACGCGGCCTGGCCCGAGGTCCGGCTGGCGGTCGAGCTGGACGGGGCGGCGTTCCACGGGTCGGAGGACGCGCGCGAACGGGACCTCCGCCGGGACGCTTCCCTCGCCGCGCTCGGGTGGCAGACGCTGCGGTTCAGCTACCGGCGGGCCACCTCGGAGCCGGCCAGCTGCCGCGCGCAGATCGCTCAGATCTACCGGCAGCGACTCGGCGTCGTCCCGTGACCGGACATCTGGTCGTCCGGAATGCCGCGTACCGGGACAACGCCCCTGCTCCGAGCGGGAGGGCGGCGGGGCGGCGGGGCGGCGGGGCGGCGGGGCGGCGGGGCGACGGGGCGGCGCGAGCAGACACCCGCGGCGAGGGCTGAACGGGGCGAGAACACCGCGAGCCCGCCCCCGATGTCGGGGACGGGCTCGCGGCGTCAGCTGCGGATCAGGCCGACTTCTCGCGGGGGGCGCGGGAGGGCTTGCGCGGGACGATCGTCGGGTTGACGTGCTCCAGCACGACCTCCTTGGTGATCACCACGGAGGCGACGTCCTCACGGCTGGGGATGTCGTACATCACCGACTGGAGCACCTCCTCCATGATCGCGCGGAGCCCGCGGGCGCCGGTGCCGCGGAGGATCGCCTGGTCGGCGACGGCCTCGAGCGCGTCGTCGGTGAACTCCAGCTCCACGCCGTCGAGCTCGAACAGCTTCCGGTACTGGCGCACCAGGGCGTTCTTCGGCTGGGTCAGGATGTTGATCAGCGCCTGACGGTCCAGCTTCCGCACGCTGGTGATGACCGGCAGCCGGCCGATGAACTCGGGGATCATGCCGAACTTCAGCAGGTCCTCGGGCATGACCTCGGCGAAGGCGTTGGCGTCCTCGATCTCCTGCTTGCCGCGGATCTCCCCGGCGAAGCCGATGCCCTGCTTGCCGGCGCGGGCCTCGATGACCTGCTCCAGGCCGGCGAAGGCACCGCCCACGATGAACAGCACGTTCGTCGTGTCGATCTGGATGAACTCCTGGTGCGGGTGCTTGCGGCCACCCTGCGGCGGCACCGACGCCGTCGTCCCCTCGAGGATCTTCAGCAGCGCCTGCTGCACGCCCTCGCCGGAGACGTCGCGGGTGATCGACGGGTTCTCGCTCTTGCGGGCGATCTTGTCGACCTCGTCGATGTAGATGATGCCGGTCTCGGCCCGCTTGACGTCGTAGTCGGCGGCCTGGATCAGCTTCAGCAGGATGTTCTCGACGTCCTCGCCGACGTAGCCGGCCTCGGTGAGGGCGGTGGCATCCGCGATGGCGAACGGCACGTTGAGCATCCGCGCCAGCGTCTGGGCGAGGTGCGTCTTGCCGCAGCCGGTGGGACCGATCAGCAGGATGTTGGACTTGGCCAGCTCGACGGCGTCCTCGCGGGAGGCGCGGTCACCGCCGGCCTGGATCCGCTTGTAGTGGTTGTAGACCGCGACCGAGAGCGTCTTCTTGGCCTTGTCCTGGCCGATGACGTACTGGTCGAGGAAGTCGTGGATCTCCTTGGGCTTCGGCAGCTCGTCGAACTTCAGGTCCGACGACTCCGAGAGCTCTTCCTCGATGATCTCGTTGCAGAGATCGATGCACTCGTCGCAGATGTAGACCCCGGGGCCAGCGATGAGCTTCTTGACCTGCTTCTGGCTCTTCCCGCAGAACGAGCACTTGAGCAGGTCACCGCTCTCACCGATTCGTGCCACCTGCTGACCTCCACCTCGACAGTCGCCGGTCCTGGTGCCAGGTACCCGCGGGTTGGACCCTGCTGAAGATTTCTGCCCCGTTCGACCTCGCTGACAGGCTGCCCCGCGAGGCTCTCCTCCCAGCGCTTCCGGCCGGGGATCGGGCGTTCGCCGAACGTACCTGCCGCCGCGGACGAGGTGAGGCAATGACTCACCCGGTTCGTCCGTGGCCGTCCCTCATCTGTCCCGTCGCGCCCTCCGACCTCCGACGGTACGGGCCGAACACGCGCCTCGCGCGTCCCCGGCCCGTACCGGATCAGGCGGTGGGGAGGGCGTTGAGCTTGCGGCTCTGGATCACCTGGTCGACGATCCCGTACTCCTTGGCCTCCTCGGCCGTGAGGATCTTGTCCCGGTCGATGTCCTTGCGGACCTGCTCCTGGCTGCGGCCGGTGTGCCGGGCGAGGATCTGCTCCATCTGGGTGCGCACCCGCTCGATCTCGGCGGCGTGGATCTCCAGGTCGGAGACCTGGCCGCCGGCCTCGCCGGAGGGCTGGTGGATCAGCACGCGGGAGTACGGCAGCGCCAGCCGCTTGCCCGGAGTGCCGGCCGCGAGCAGCACGGCGGCGGCCGAGGCGGCCTGGCCCATGCAGACGGTCTGGATGTCGGGCCGGACGAACATCATCGTGTCGTAGATGGCCATCAGCGAGGTGAAGGAGCCACCGGGCGAGTTGATGTAGATGGTGATGTCGCGGTCCGGGTCGGCCGACTCGAGGGTGATGAGCTGCGCCATCACGTCGTTGGCCGACGCGTCGTCGACCTGCACCCCGAGGAAGATGATGCGCTCCTCGAAGAGCTTGTTGTAGGGGTTGGACTCCTTCATGCCGTAGCTCGTGCGCTCCACGAAGGAGGGCAGGATGTAACGGCTGGAGGGCATCTGGAAGCTCATGGGGTTCTCCTCCGAACCGTCAGTTGTCCGAGACGGGGTTGGCCGAGTCGGTCATCGTCGCGCGGCTGACCACGTGGTCGACGAAGCCGTACTCGAGGGCCTCCTGCGCGGTGAACCAGCGGTCGCGGTCGGAGTCCTCGATGATCCGCTCGACGGTCTGCCCGGTGAGCTGCGCCTGCAGCTCCGACAGCTCCTGCTTGGTCCGCCGGAACAGGTCGGCCTGGATGGCGATGTCCGAGGCCGTGCCCCCGACGCCGGCCGAGGGCTGGTGCATCAGGATCCGCGCGTGCGGCAGGGCGTAGCGCTTGCCCTTGGTGCCGGCGGTCAGGAGGAACTGGCCCATCGAGGCGGCCAGGCCCATCCCGTAGGTGGCGACGTCGCAGTCGATGAACTGCATCGTGTCGTAGATGGCCATACCGGCGGTCACCGAGCCACCGGGCGAGTTGATGTAGAGGTGGATGTCGCTCTTGGGGTCCTCGGCGGAGAGCAGCAGCATCTGGGCGACGAGCTGGTTGGCGATGACGTCGTCGACCTGGGTGCCCAGGAAGATGATGCGCTCGCGGAGCAGGCGCTCGTAGACCGAGTCGTTGAGGTTCATCCCCCCGGCCGCGGCGCGCAGCATCGGCGCGCCGGCCAGGTTCGGGTCGGTGGTGCTCACGGGTGCGGTGACCTCCGTAGGACGCGTGTCGTGGCAAGTCGGTCTCGGTGCGGTGCGGGCCCGGTTCGGCCCTCCGGGGGGCGGTACCCCTCGGCGATCGCCTGAGTCCTCTCGACCCTAACGCGGACCTGCGACGGGACAGTCCCCGTGGCGGCGGTGTTCGCCGTCGGCGCAGCGACCGGCCCCGGAACGCCGCGACGCCGCCCCGCCCAGGTGGGCGGAACGGCGTCGTCGGTGCACCGGCCCCCTCCCGAGACTCACCGCGAGCGTGCTCGTGGTGACGAGGAGGGGGTCCTCTTTCAGGCCTTGGTGACGTCCTCGGTGTCCTCGGTCGCCCCTTCGGCGGCCTCGGTGGCGACGGCCTGGACGGCGATGTCGTCGTCCTCGGCCGGCTCCTCCTCGGCGGGGGTCTCCTCGGCGGGCGCCTGGACCGTCTTCGGCCGCAGGGCCTCCAGGTCGACGTTCCGGCCGGACTCGTCGGTGATCGTCGTCTGCTCGAGCAGCTGGGCCAGGGTCTTGGTGCGGCGGACGTCGGCGACGAACTCGGCGATGTTGCCGCTCTGCTGCAGCTGCTGCGCGAACTGCTCCGGGCTCATCCGGTTGCGCTGCGCCTGCGCCATGATCTGCGCCGAGAGGTCGTCGTTGTCGACGGTGACCTCACGGGCGTCGGCGATGGCGTCGAGGATGAACTGCGTCTTGACCGCCTGCTCGACGTTCTTCCGCTGGTCGGCCTCGTAGTCCTCGCGGCTCTCCACGCCCGACATCTGCAGGAAGGCGTCCCAGTCCATGCCGGCCTGCTGGAGCTCCCGCTCGAAGGCCTGGTTGCGCCACTGCACCTCGCGCTCGACCAGGTTCTCGGGGATGGGCACCTCGATGGTCTCGACCAGGTGCTCGACGAGCTTGTCGCGCGCCTGGGCGCCCTGCTGGATCACCTTGGAGCGGGCCAGCCGGGTGCGGACGTCCTCGCGCAGCTCCTCGAGGGTGTCGAACTCGCTGGCGGTCTGGGCGAACTCGTCGTCCAGCTCCGGGAGCTCCTTCTCCTTCACCGAGCGGACGGTGACGGTGACGTCGGCCTGCCGGCCGGCGTCGGGGCCCGACAGCAGGGCGGTCTGGAAGGTCGCCGACTCGTCGGCGGACAGCCCGCGGACGGCGTCGTCGAGGCCCTCCATGAGGTTGCCGGAGCCGACCTCGTAGGACATGCCGGTGGTGGAGCCGTCCTCCAGCACCTCGCCGTCGAGCTTGGCCTCCAGGTCGATGGAGACGAAGTCGCCGTCCTGCGCGGGGCGCTCGACGCCGGTGAGCATCGAGAAGCGCTCGCGCATGACGTCGACCTGCTGGTCGATCTCCTCGTCGGTGACCTCGACGTCGTCGACCGTCACGGCCAGGGAGTCGAGCTCCGGCAGTTCGAGCTGCGGGGCGACGTCGACCTCGGCGGTGAAGGCGAGGGTGTCGTTGTCGTCGAGGCGGGTGACCTCGATGTCGGGCTGGCCCAGGACGCGGACCTGGTTCTCGCGGATGACCTCGGAGTAGATCTCCGGAACGGCGTGCTGGACGACCTGCTCCAGGACGACGGGCCGGCCGAGCCGCTGGTCGAGCACGCGGTTGGGGACCTTGCCGGGGCGGAACCCGGGAACGCGGACCTGCTTGCCCAGCTCCTTGTAGACCTCACCGAAGGCGTGGTCCAGGTCCCCCCACGGCACCTCGATTGCCATCCGGACCCGCGTGGGGCCCAGTTCCTCGATGGTGCTCTTCACAGCGGCAGTGCTCCTCGGTGAGACAGTGGTGTGCAGGCGGCCACGACGACGGTGGCGCCGGGTCGACCCCCGAGTCTAGAGACGTCCGGGGCACGCGCGCGGTGGCGGGATGCGGGCATCGCGCTCGTCCGGTCGGGGTGACAGGATTTGAACCTGCGGCCCCCTGCTCCCAAAGCAGGTGCGCTACCAAGCTGCGCCACACCCCGTGGCCGCCCGAGTCTAGGCGTCGCCCGGCCGCCGGCCAGGGCTGGTCGGTCAGGCGGAGACCCGAGGACGGCGGTCGGCCCACGGCGCGGCCTGCTCGAGCGCGGCGGCCACCCGCACCAGCACGTCCTCCCGGCCGACGGCGGCGACCAGCTGGACGCCGACGGGCAGGCCCCCGTCGGTGCGGTGCAGGGGCAGGCTGATCGCCGGCTGACCGGTCACGTTGAACTGCGCGGTGCACGGCATGAGGCTGTTGGTCCGCCGGCCCTCCTGCTTCGGCCCGGCCGCGGTGAACCAGCCGAGCTCCGGCGGCGGGGCGGCGATGGTCGGCGTCACCAGGAGGTCGAAGCCCTCCCCGCCCAGCTCCTGCGGCGCCCACCACCGGGCCATGCGGCGGCTCCAGGCGCCGAGCCAGGTGCGGGCGCCGAGGTAGTCCTCGGCGGAGAGCTTCCGGGCCACGGCGCGGTACATGACGTTGCGCGGCTCGAGCTCGTCGTCCTGGATCGGCCGGCGCAGCGCCGAGCGTTCGAGCGCGGAGAGGGTGAGCGCGACGTCGGCGGCGATGGTGGTGGTGAAGAAGCGCGGGAACTGCGGGTCGAACATCGCCCCCGGCGTGCCGGGCCCGACGTCGCAGCCGAGGTCCGCGAGCAGCCGGCCGGCGTGCTCCACCGCGGCCCGGCACGCGGGGTCGTCGAGGTACTGCTCCCCCGGGTCGGCGTCGAGCAGCCCCACCCGCAGCCGGCCCACCGGCGCGCCCACCTCGTCGGCCAGCGGCCGGGGCAGCGGCGGGGCGGCGTACGGATCGCCGGGCATGGGCCCGGCGATCGTGTCGAGGACGGCGGCGGTGTCCCGCACCGTGCGGGTGACGACGCCGTCGATGGTGGCGCCGGCCCAGCTCTCCCCCACCTCCGGCCCCTGGCTGACCCGGGCCCGCGTGGGCTTGAGCCCGACCAGCCCGCACTCCGATGCCGGGATGCGGATCGAGCCGCCGCCGTCGTTGGCGTGGGCGACCGGCACCAGTCCGGCGGCGACCGCCGCGGCCGACCCGCCGCTGGAGCCGCCGGTCGACCGGCTGGGGTCCCACGGGTTGCGGGCCGGTGGGTTGGCGGCCGGCTCGGTGGTGATCGTCGTCCCGAACTCGGGCACGTTGGTGCGGCCGAGGACGACGAAGCCCGCCGCGCGAAAGCGTTGCGCGAGGTGGCTGTCGACGCGCCAGCGCACGTCGGCGTCCCGCAGGAACGACGTCCCGTAGTGCGTGGCCTCGCCGGCGACGTGGCAGCCGAGGTCCTTGAGCAGCAGCGGCACACCGCGGAACGGGCCGTCCGGGAGCTCGCCGCGCGCCTCGGCGCGGGCGGCGTCGAACCGGTCGCGGATCACGGCGTCCAGCTGCGGGTTCACCCGCTCGATCCGCTCGATCGCGGCGTCGACGAGCTCGGCAGGGGTGGCCTGTCCGGTGCGGACCAGCTCGGCCTGCGCGGTGGCGTCCAGCCACGTGGTGTCGGTCACCCGGCGCACGCTAGCCGGACTGACCACGGACGTTGTAGCGACGGTCGAGCAGGAGTCATGGAACCGGCCTGTGCTGCACCGCCTCGCGCAGTCGATGATGGGGTGCGCGTCCGGCGCGACCACCCCGGTGCACACGGAGAGGGCGAATGACGAGTCGTCGAGCAGCACTGCTGTTGGTTCCACTGCTGGCCGTCGGTGCCTGCACGAGCAGCGGCGACGACGACGCCGCGGGAGGTGACACGAGCCCCACCACGGCCGCCGAGGTCGAGATGGGCGCCTGCGAGTTCGACGTGCCTGCGGGGGTGGAGATCGACTGCGGCACGCTGCCCGTCCCGGCCGACCGCGACGACCCCGGCTCCGGGGAGATCCAGCTCGCCTTCGGCATCGTCCGCAGCGACTCCGCCAGCCCGGCGGACGACCCCGTCGTCTACCTGTCGGGCGGGCCTGGCCAGAGCACGCTGGAGCTCGTGCCGCAGGGGTTCGGCCAGCTCTACGAGCCGCTCACCGCGAACCGGGACCTCGTGCTCGTCGACCAGCGCGGCACCGGGCTGACCGAACCGTCGCTGGCCTGCGACGAGTACAGCTCGTGGGTCCAGGAGTCACTCGGCTCCGACCTGCCCCCGGAGGAGCTGGAGGCCCAGGCCGTCGAGTCCCTGGAGGAGTGCCGCCAGCGCCTGGTCGACGACGGCATCGACTTCGCCGACTACAACAGCGCCGCCTCGGCCGCCGACCTCGAGGACCTGCGCGTCGCTCTCGGCTACGACGAGTGGAACCTCTACGGGATCTCCTACGGCACGCGGCTGGCCCAGACCGTGATGCGCGACCACCCCGACGGCATCCGGTCGGTGGTGCTGGACGCCGCCTACCCGATCGACGCCGACCTCTACGAGGAGACCCCCGGCAACGCCGTCCGGGCGATGGAGGCCCTGTTCGCCACGTGCGCCGACGACGCCGGGTGCGCCGCGCAGTACCCCGAGCTCGAGCAGACGTTCCAGGGCCTGGTCGACGAGCTGAACGCCGCGCCGGCCCCGATCACCGTGGTCGACCCGACGAACGGGCAGCGCATCGAGGACGAGCTCGACGGGGACTCGCTGGTCGGCTTCCTCTTCCAGACCCTCTACTCCACGGAGCTGGTGCCGCACCTGCCGGAGATCATCGCCGCGGCGGACGACGGCGAGTTCGGGACGATCGGCCTGCTGCTCGGCGCGCTCTCCCAGCAGCTCGAGCTGGTCAGCATCGGGCAGCAGCTGGCCGTCCAGTGCCAGGAGGAGGTCGCCTTCGCCGCTGAGGAGGAGGTCGCCGCGGCTGCCGCCGAGCACCCGCTGGTGGAGGGCTTCTTCGAGGGCGCGCCGACGCTGGGCCCCGGCGTCTTCGACGTCTGCGCCTCGTGGGACGCCGGCGAGCCGGGCGCCGGCGCGAACGAGTCCGTGGCCAGCGACATCCCGGCGCTGGTGCTCGCCGGCGACCTGGACCCGATCACGCCGCCGCGGTGGGGCGAGGAGATCGCCGCGGAGCTGTCGAACAGCGTCTTCGTCCGGTTCCCCTTCACCGGGCACGGCGCGGTGCCCAGCCACGACTGCGCGGTGCAGATCGCCGAGGAGTTCCTGGACGATCCCCGGAGCGAGCCGGCGACCGACTGCGTCGACGACATCGAGCCACCGGCCTTCACCGCGGATGACGTCCAGATCGAGATGACGTCGTTCGAGAGCGAGGAGCTGGGCCTCACCGGGCAGCGGCCGAGCGGCTGGACCGAGGTGATCCCCGGGGTGTGGCAGGACTCGGTGCTGGTCTCCCTGACCCAGCAGGTCGTCCCCGGGGCGACCGCCGACCAGCTTCTCCAGCAGTTGGCGGCTCAGCTCGGCACCGACCAGCCACCCCAGCCGGTCGAGCAGCTGTCGACGGAGGCCGCCACCTGGGACCTCTACCAGCTGGAGGACCTCGGGCAGCGCGTCGAACTGGCGCTCGCCGACACCTCGGACGGCCTGCTGGTGGTCCAGCTGACGACCAGTCCGGCTCGGGCTGACGTCCATCGCGAGCAGGTCTTCCTGCCGGCCGTCGAAGCGCTGGCCCCGCAGTCCTGAGCCGGGCGCCCGGTCCCCCACCTGTCGGTCGGTGACGCCCGCGCTCCGCTCGTCGCGGACCTGAGGCAGGTCTCGCACGACGGGCGGAGATTCGGCCAGGCAGAGAGCCCGTTCGCCCCTCCGGCTGGATCCCGGTGACCACGACTGATCACGCGGAGGGCCCGAGATCGTGCCGGCGGCGATCCGCCGGCGCCTCCGCGACCGTCGACGACGTCGGCCAGGCGAGCGTCTACTGGGGCGCGCACCGGCCGCCAGCGGCGGTAGTTGGCGCGTCACAGCCCGAGACCCCACGTTGGCACGCTTGTCGATTCGTTGCGTATCCGCAACACTTCGTGCATGCCAAGCAAGAACGCGGTCGGTGAGGGTGGCAAGGGGCTGCACAACCGCCTCGCGGTGCTCCGCGCCGAGCGAGGCCTCAGCCGTCGGGAGCTCGCCGAGGCCGTGGGCATCAACTCTCAGACAGTCGGCTTCCTCGAGCGCGGCGACTACGGACCCTCGGTGGAGCTCGCCCTGCGCTTGGCCGGCTACTTCGACCTGCCGGTCGAGGCGATCTTCTCCCTCACCCCGTTCCCCGCCATGTCCGCGCAGCTCTACTCACCTCGCACGACAGGAGCGAACCCATGAGCACCTCCCGCCCCACCACGGCCCAGCGCAGCGCCGAGCTGCGCGCCGCGGCTCAGGCCCGCATGCAGCAGAAGCGCCAGCGCCCTCTACCCGGCTGGCTGGCCGCCCCCGGCCGGCGCCGCGCTCTGGCCCTGGTGCCTGCGATCATCTTCACCGTCGGGGTGGTCGCCGCCGTCCTCGCCGACACCCTCGGCCTCCTGCTCATGATGCTCGTAGCCGTCCTCGGCATGGCCGGCGTCCTCGTGCTGCGCCGGGCGACGCAGATGCTCGATGCCGCGCCCGAGGTCCTGCTCGACGAGCGTGAGATCAGCCAGCGCGACCGCGGGTACCGAGACGCCTTCCATCTGACGCTGGCCTTCTTGTTCGTGCTGTGGGTGCTGGCCATCGCGGACGGGGTCGCCACCAAGACCGGGACCACCGGCCTGTTCGACGGGGACGGTTGGATCTACCTCACCCTCGCGTCCTTCTTCACGATCTCCACGCTCCCCGCCGCGGCCCTGACCTGGCGCTGGCAGGCACCCCTGGACGACCAGGACGACTGACCGACACCGCACCCCGACCACAACCCATGGCCCGCTCCGCACGCGGGTTCTGGCCGAAGACCACGGCCGCCGACTGCTTCCCGCGTCTCCGCGCGATCGAAGGCGACACCGCTATCCGAAGGCAGGGTCGTCGGCGTGGATGTCGACCGCGGCGTTGATCAGGTGCGCGTCGTCCCAGTCGAGCTCGCCCTGCGCTTGGCCTGCCACCAGCTCTGCCTGCGCGGTGGCGCCCATCCAGGTGCCCGCGGTCGCACCGGGCACCGTAGCGGCGGCCTCCGGATCCGATCCGCGGGAGGCGTCGCCGGCCGTTAGCCTGCCGGGGAGCGCACGGGCGGTCGGAGCGCGCCCCAGGGACGGAGGCCTCGCGGTGGAGATCGACGACGACGGCCTCGGCCCGGCCACTCCCCCGCCGCCGCCGGAGTTCGGCGTGCTGCCCGCGGCCGCGGCGCTGGTGCGTCTCCCGTTCGACCTGGTGGTGCTGGTCGGCTACGCCGTGCGCGAGCTCCCGCTGCTGGTGCAGGACGTGCGCAGCACGGTCAACGACGTCGCCCGGCTGGTGCACCACGGCGAGCGGGGCGGCGCGCTGCAGGAGCTGCTCGACAGCCTCGCGCGCGCGGCCCGGGCGGACAGCGCGGGAGCGCTCACGCACCTGCTGCGGTCGGCCGGCGACCTGGCCGCGGTGCGGGCCGAGGTCGAGCGGCAGCGCCTCGTGCTCGGGGACGTCGATCCCGCCCAGGACCGCGGAGACGGCTGACGCCGCCGGTCACCCGAACTGCTCGACCGGCGCCGTCTGCAGGCCGGTCGCGGTGGGCAGCCGCCGGCCGGCCGGGCGACGGCGGATCAGCCACTCGGCGACCGCCAGGTTGATCAGCCAGCCGGCGCCCATGGTGAGGGCCTCGGCCGTCGGGCCCGGTGCGCCGGCCACGACCAGCCAGAAGCCGGCGGTGAACACCTGCGTGCCGGCGCCGAGCCCGAGGGCGTAGCCGCGCAGCATCCAGGCCCGGTGCCGGCGGATGTCGCGGCGCAGGACGGCGGTGACACCGAGAACGATGGCCACGGCCATCCCGGCCCCGGCGGCCGCACGGAAGACCGTGAGCAGCCCGCTGTCGGCGCCGGTGATCACGGCGGTGAGCCAGAGCCCGCTGAGTGCGGCGACGAGGCCGACCGGGGCGACGATCCGCCCGGTCACCCGATGCCAGCGGGGTCGGCGTCCCCGCGTGCCCGGCACGAACTGGAAGGCGCCGACCACGGTGAACACCAGCGCGCTCACGATGTGCACCACGAGCGGCACCGGCGCGGCCGCCGAGCGCGGCGGTTCGGGGAGCGCTGCCGCACCTCCGGAGAGCTCGATGAGCCGGGCGGCACCGGCGAGGAGTGGCACGAGGGCCAGGGCGATCAGGGCGGCGGGCACCAGCCACCGCCGCCGGGGGCGGGGCGTTGTCCGGAGTGCTGCGGTCATGCACCCGATCCTCGGGACGGCGCCGCCGCAGGTCATCGCCGGAAAGACCGGTTCCCGGGTCCTCCTTTGGTCGGAGCCTGTCGGCGAGCGTCAGGTTTGCGGCGTGCGAGCAACCAACTTGCGGCGGCGTCCGTGCGTGAGAACGCGGTGGCGAGCGTCCTCGATGGGCTTCGCGCCGTCCGGGTTCCCACCGGGGTGGCGCTGGTTTCATCCGAGGACCGCCAGAAGCGCACCCCGGGTCATCGACTGAACGTGCCGGTGCAGCTGGCACCCTGACTGGGCTCGTGGCGGTCGCCCCGAGCCACCGCCGTCGAAGGAACGCCACATCCATGCCCCGCCCCCTGTACCGCAGCGACACCGCCCACCAGGAGATCCGGGCGTGGTGCATCCGGCGCCTGACCGACTGGGACACCGCACACCAGCGGACCGCCGTGGACACCACACTGGGCCAGACCCATCTGCTCAGCGCCGGGAGCGGCGACACCACGGTGCTGTACCTGCCCGGAACCAACTTCAACGCAGCGACCAGCCTGCCGCTGCTGGCCGCGCTCGCCTCCGAGCACCGGGTCGTCGCCGCCGATGTGCCCGGGCAGCCCGGGCTCTCCGCCGGCGCCCGGCCCGGGGGTGACCGGATGGCCGCCTACGGCGCCTGGGTCGGCGAACTGGTCGAGCACCTGCGCACCGATCGCGCGGTGCTGATGGGCCACTCGCTGGGCGCTGCGATCGCCCTGGCTGCCCAGCCGGCCGGCGTCGCCGGACTGGTGCTGGTGGACCCTGCGGGGCTGGTCCGGCTGCGGGTGGGATCGGCGGTCCTCGCGGCTACGGTGCCCTGGCTGCTGCGGCCGACCCCGGCGCGCAGCGCCCGTCTGCTGCAGCACCTGCACGCTCCCACCCGGCGTCCTGCGGATGACGCCGTGGAGTGGATGACCCTGGTCGCCCGGGGCACACGCACGGCCGGTGCACCAGGGCCCCTGCCGGCGGCGACGGTGCGGCGCTGGCGAGCAGTCCCCCGTCGGGTGCTCTCCGGAGAGAAGGACTGCTTCCTGCCGGTGCCGCGCCTGCGGGCCTCCGTACGCACCCAGCTCGACACCGAGGTCCAGCTGCTGCCCGACGCCGGGCACCTCGCCCCTGATGAGCAGCCGGAGCAGATCGTCGCAGCAGTGACGAGCCTCGTTCGGCGGGACGCCGGAGGCTGCTGACCGACCCACAGGGCGCAGGAAGCCGTTCTCCCGCACCGGCTCGCAGACCGGCCCGGGTCACCGAGGTGGCGCCATGCGGCGGGCTCCTGCCGGGGCGGAGACGGCAGCCGATGCCATCTGGCGCCGCCCCGAGGCAGCGTTCTCACGCACGCGGTCACAGCTCGATGCACGCGAAGACTGCGGTCGCGCTTGCGCAAACGCGCAAGTGACGCTCGCCGACAGAGCCGCCGGCCGGTCTACCGGCGCGGCACGCGCCGCGTCTCGTACGCCCAGATCGCGATCTCCACCCGGTTCCGGACGCCGAGCTTCGCCATGAGGCTGCCGACGTGCGTCTTCACCGTGCTCAGCGTGATGTGCAGCTCGCGGGCGATCTCGTCGTTCGACCGGCCGCGCGCGACGGCGGAGAGGACCTCCTCCTCCCGGTCGGTGAGCGGGTCGATCGGCTGGGCGGGCGAGGCGGCGGGGCCGGCGCCGGCGAAGGCGTCGAGCAGCCGGGCGGTGACGCTCGGGGCGATCAGCGCGTCCCCGCGGGCGGCGGCGTGCACGGCCTGGGACAGCAGGTCGGGCCCGGCGTCCTTGAGCAGGAAACCCCGGGCGCCGGCGCGCAGCGCGGCGTAGACGTACTCGTCGAGGTCGAAGGTCGTGATGACGACGACGGGGATCGGATCGGGAACGTCCGGGCCGGCGAGCCGACGGGTGGCCTCGAGGCCGTCGGTGCCGGGCATGCGGATGTCGAGCAGGCAGACGTCGGGGCGCAGCCGGCGGGCCAGGTCGACGGCCGCCGCGCCGTCCGCGGCCTCGCCGACGACCTCGATGCCGGGCTGGGCGTCGAGGATCATCCGCAGGCCGGTGCGCACGATCTCCTGGTCGTCGGCGACGAGCACCCGCACGGTCACGCGGGCCCCCGCCGGGGCAGCTCGGCGCGGACGGTCCAGCCGCCGTCGGGCCTTGGGCCGGCGTCGAAGGTGCCGCCGAGCAGGGAGACGCGCTCGGCCATGCCGCGCAGCCCGAACCCGGGGGCGCCCGGCGCGGGCGCGCCGTCGCCGTCGTCGCTGACCAGCAGGTTCACCCGGGCATCGTCGACGATCACCCGGACGTCGACGCGGGTGGCGCGCCGGGCGTGCCGGCGCGCGTTGGTGACCGACTCCTGGGTCAGGCGGTAGACGGCGGCCGCCACGGACGGGGCGACGGCGTCCGCGTAGCCGGTCACCTGGACGTCGACGGGCAGGCCGTTCCCGTCGGCAAGGGCGGCCAGGTCGGCGAGCCCCGGGGTGGGCGCGAGCTCGGCGGGCCCGTCGCGGCGGAGCGCGCGGACCATGCCGCGCATCTCGGCGAGGGTGGTGGCCGCCTCCTTCTCGATGAGCTCGAGCGCGTCGACCGCGGCCTCCGGGCGCGTGGCCGCGGTGGCCAGCCCGGCCTGCGCGCGGACGGCGATCGCCGAGACGTGGTGGGCGACGGTGTCGTGCAGGTCGCGGGCGAGGTGCTCCCGCTCGCGCGAGGCGACCTGGTCGAGCTCGCGGGCCCGGGCACGCGCCCGGAAGCGGGCGGCCGCGCCGAGAGCCAACGAGGAGAGCAGGACGGCGGCGCCGCCGATGGCGTCGCCAGGTGTGGCCGAGCCGAGGATCAGCGAGACGACGGCGCCGGCCAGCAGGACGGCGAGCCCGGCCAGCGCCTGGGCGCCCGAGCCCCAGCGCACGACCGCGTACGGCAGCAGCAGCCCGAACGCGGCGGTGTACATGCCGTCGGGGTCGCCGGTGCCGGCGGCGAGCACGGCCAGCACGCCGAACCAGGCGATGAGCACGGGCACCGGCTGCGTGCGGCGCCAGAGCAGGAGCGGGGCGAGCGCGCAGAGGACGGCGACCTGCAGCCAGCGGGAGGGCAGGTCGGGCCGGAGCAGCCCCTCGAGCACGGCGGCGACCGGGACGAGGGCGGCCAGCAGCCAGTCCCGCCAGCTCCGGGCGGGGGCGTCCGGCGGCCTCGGCTCGCGCCAGACCGAGCGCAGCAGGGCGTTCACGCCGGTCACCGTACGAGCCCGGACGCCCCCCGTGATCACCCGGAAGTACGAGAGGACGGCGCCGATGGGGCACCATGGTCCGATGCTTCCCCGCACCCACGTCGTCCTCGGTGGCGGCGCCGCGATGGGAGCCTTCCAGGCCGGCAGCCTCCTGGCCCTGTTCGACGCCGGCATCCGGCCGGACGAGTTGCACGGCAGCTCCGTCGGCGCGCTCAACGCCGTCTTCCTCGCCGCCCGACCGGACGCCCCCCGGGCGCGCGAGCTGGCCGAGTGGTGGACCGGGCCTGTGGCCGCGCAGCTGCTCCGGCCCACCTGGCCGGCACGGGTCCGCGGCGTCGCCCGGTCGGTCCGCCGCGAGGGCGCGCTGCTGGACGCCCGCCCGCTGCGCCGGCTCCTCGCCGGAGCGGTGCCCGTTCGCGACGTCGCCGATCTGGCCGTCCCGGTCACCGTGACCACGACGTGCCTGGACTGCGCGGCCGCCCGCCGGCACGACGCGGGGGCCGTCGAGGACGTGGTGGTCGCGAGCTGCGCGCTCCCCGGGTTGTTCCGCCCGGTCCGGCTGGGCGACGGCCACCGGCACGTCGACGCCGGCATCCTCGACGGGGTTCCCGTGGGGGCGGCGCTGGAGCGGGCCCGCCCCGGCGACCGGGTGCTCGTCCTCGACTGCGGGCTGTCCCCGGTGACCGGCCGCACGGACGTGTGCGCCGCCACCTCGGAGGTGCTCGCCGGGCAGGCGTGCGGCGTTCCCGTGGACCCGGACCTGGCGCCGTACGTCCCGCCGGTCGAGGGGGCCATCGGCGCCCTGGGCACCGTCCTGGAGGCGTTCACCGTGGCGCGGACCGTGGCCAACCGGGCCGCGGTCCGCGAGGCGCTGGACGACCCACGCGTGCACGTGGTCCCGCACATCGCCGACGCGTGGGCGGCCGGGCTGCTCCCGGTGCTGCCGGAGGGCCCGCGCGACGCCACCCGGTCCGCCGAGCTGCTCCAGGCCGGCCGCGCTGTCACGCACCGGTGGCTGGCCGCGCAGACCTGGGCCGGGTCAGCCGCGGCGGAGCATCGCTGAGGCCAGCGGCCTGCCGATGTCGCCCAGGTGCGTGGCGGCGTAGGGCACCCCGTGCCGGGCCGCCCACCAGGCCCGGGCACGACGCGAGGCCCCGCGGGGCGTCTCCCCCTCGCCGATCGGGCCCACGGGGAGCCCGGCGCCCCGGAGGGCCTCCGCGGCGGCCATCGCCATGCCGCGGTGCCCGGCGGGGCTCGGGTGGATGCGGTCGACCGACCAGCCGCCGGGGTCGGCCAGCACCGGCACCGCACCGAGGTCCACCACGTGCACCCCGTCCAGCGCGGCCGCCCGGTCGACGGCACCGTTCACGGCCGCGAGCCGCAGCCGGCACGCGGCCGCGATCCGCGCCGGGAGCGGCAGCAGCGAGACGGCGTCGTGCAGCCGGCCGACGACGACGGTGCCCGCCCGCTCCCGCAGCGCGGCGACCACGGTGAGCAGGTCGGCCGCGGCGCGCCCGGCGTCGAAGCCGGACCGGCCGACGTCGTTGAGGCCGACCAGGACGGTGGCGACGTCGACCCGGCCCGGGACCAGCGGCAGCTGGCGGTCGCGGACGTCGGCGACCCGCGCTCCCGGCTCGGCCAGCCGGACCAGCCGGCCGTCGGGGAACGCCCCGGCCAGCAGCGCCACCCACGTGGCGTCGGGGTCCACCCGGACGCCGACGCCCTCGCCGCAGGTGAAGCTGTCGCCCAGCGCGGTCACCACGGTCACGGCACACCGACCCGCGTGCCGTCGTGGACGGCGAGGAAGCCGCGGACCGTCCGCTCCCAGGAGAACTCCTCCGCCCGGGCACGGGCCGCCGTCCGCCGGACGTCCTCGGGAACGGCGAGCAGCTCCTGGACGGCGCCGGCGAGGGCCGCGGGACCCACCCCGGCGCGTCCCGGCCCGCCCACCACGCCGGGCAGCGCGGAGCGACCGTCCGCCACGACCGGTGTGCCGCAGGCGAGCGCCTCGAGGGCCGCCAGCCCGAAGGTCTCGATCGGCCCGGGGGCGAGCGCGACATCGGCGTCCGCCAGCAGACCGGCGAGCCGGGCCCGGTCGGGCACGAAGCCGAGCCACTCGACCGGCAGGTCCCGCGTCGCCGCCTCGAGGTCGCGCCGCATCGGCCCGTCCCCCGCGACGGTGAGCCGCGCCGGGACTCCCCGCGCGAGCAGCTCGCGCAGGGTCGCGACCGCCACCTCGGGGTGCTTCTCGCGGGAGAGCCGGCTGGCAAGGACGAGCGCGACCGGGTCGTGCGGCCGGCGACCGGGTCGCGGTGACGTGCGGGCGGGGAAGGTCGCGTGGTCGACGGCGAGCGGGATGACCTCCAGCCGCGGGGCGCGGAGGCGGACGAACTCCTCGGCCGCCCACTCCGTCGTGCAGACGACCGTGTCGAAGGTCCGCACCAGCCGGGCGTTGGAGCGATCGGCCAGGGCGTCCAGCCGCAGCGGGGCGGGCAGCCACTGGCCGAGCCAGCGGTCCAGCCGCTCGTGGCTGACGACGAGCGAGGGCACGCCCCGGGCGCGGGCCCAGCGGCCGAGGCCGCGCAGCGTCGTCCGGTCGTGCACCTCCACCGCGTCGGGCGCCACCCGCTCGAGCACCCGGCGGACGGCGGCCAGGTCGACCAGCAGACGGTAGCCCGTGCCCCCGACCAGCGGTGCCCGCAACGTCAGCCGGCGGCCCCACGGGGTGGCCGTCTCGGCGGCGGCGTCGCCGGGCACGACCTGCACCACCTCGTGCCCGTGGTCCGCGTAGCCCTCGGCCAGGTGGCGCAGGGTGGTGCGGAGCCCGCCGGAGGTGGGGGTGACGAAGTTGGCGACCTGGACGATCCTCACGCGGCGTCCCGCTGCTCGGCGCCGCGGACTCCGTCGATCACGTCGCGGTAGTGCCGGAGGAGCTCTCCGGTCACCGCCTCCCAGGTGCGCCCCTGCACCGACCGCCGGGCCTGACGGCCCATCCGGTCGCGGAGGTCCGGGTCGTCCCGCAGGGCCAGGACGCGGTCGGCGAGGCCGACCGCGTCCCCGGGGTCGAAGAGCAGCCCGTTCTCACCCGGCTGCACGAGGTCGAGCAGCCCGCCGGCGGCCGGGGCCACGATCGGCAGCCCGCTGGCCAGGGCCTCCTGGGCGGCCTGGCAGAAGGTCTCGTGGGAGCCGGTGTGGACGAAGACGTCGAGGGAGGCGAAGGCGGCCGCCAGGTCGCCGCCCGACAGCAGGCCGGTGAAGACAGCCCTGCCGAGCCGGCGCTCCAGCTGCCGCCGCTGCGGCCCGTCGCCGACCACGACCAGGCGGATGCCGGGAAGGCCCTGGAGCGCATCCAGCAGGCCGACCTCCTTCTCGTGTGCCAGCCGGCCGACGTAGCCGACGACGAGCTCGCCCTCCGGCGCCCAGGCGCGGTGCAGCTCCGGGTCGCGACGGGACGGTGCGAAGCGCTCGAGGTCGACACCGCGCGCCCACCGCGCGACGCGGGGAACACCGTGCTCCTCGAGCTGGCGCACCGCGGCCCGGCTCGGCGCCAGGGTCCGGGAGGCGGATGCGTGCACCCTGGCGAGCCGCCGCCAGACAGCCGGCTCGGCGACCCCGAGCCGGTAACGGCCGGCGTACGCGGCCAGGTCGGTCTGGTAGACGGCGATGGAGGGGATGCCCAGCTGCACAGCCGCGCTCGCCCCCTGCGCCCCCAGCACCGCCGGGGAGGCGAGATGGACGACGTCCGGCCGGAAGGCCCGGAAGGTGGCGGCCATCGCGGGGAAGGGCAGTGCGACCCGGAAGCCGCGATAGCCGGGAACGGAGCAGGACGGCGTCCTGACGACCGGGAACCCGGCCCACTCCGTCGGGCCGGGGCCCGGCGCGACGACCAGCGCCTGCTGCCCACCCCGGCGGAGCTGCTCGCACACCCGCACGACCGAGTTCGTGACGCCGTTGACCTGCGGGAGGAAGGACTCCGTCACGATCGCTATGCGCATACCCGGCAGCGTGCTGGAAGCCGAGCACCCATTCGGCGGCCTGCGGGGAGAGGTCTGCTGAACCCATCGGGAAGTCTCAGCAACGGGGCGGTGCCGGACGCCGCGGTGGCGGCGGGTGCGGTCACCAGGCGGGTCTCCGGGGGAGCTACGCTGTCCTGGCACCTCCGCGGGTGTAGCTCAATGGTAGAGCCCCAGCCTTCCAAGCTGGCCATGCCGGTTCGATCCCGGTCACCCGCTCCAGGCACTGACCAGCTCGTACACCCGTCTGTCCAGCTCAACTCGGCATCGGCGCCACTTTTGCGCCTCAGTGATCCGCCCCTTGTTGACCGCTGACGTCCGCTCTTGGCCGTTGCCTGAGGCACGCCTTAGGCGCCGAGGCATGGCGCCAGTAGCGAGGACGACGACTAGGACGCACCTGCCGCGGCTGAACCATCAGCCGGTCGGACCGATGCGAGCATCTCAACGATGTGGGCGACGGCAGCGTCTCCGGCAGCGGCGACGGAGACCTCGGCGATCTTTGACGGCGCATACGCTGCCCAAGGTCGCCGAGCACCTCGAGGCCGCCCGAGCCGACGTGCTCGCCTTCACCGCCTTCCCCATGGAGGTCTGGCGGCAGATCTGGAGCAACAACCCCTCCGAGCGGCTCAACCGGGAGATCCGCCGGCGCACCGACGTGGTCGGCATCTTCCCCGACCGCGACTCGGTGATCCGCCTGGCCGGCGCCGTCCTCGCCGAGCAGCACGACGAATGGGCCGAAGGCCGCCGCTACCTCGGCCTCGACGTCCTCGCCCGCTGCCGAGTGCGCCCCGTCCCTGACAGAGACGACAGCACCGAGGAGATGACCATGCCGGCGCTCAGCGCCTGACCAACATGAAGATGACGCGGTCGCCGTCACACACCACGCCACCGGGCTTGACCGCCTGGGCTTTCCCGGGGCTTGCCGCAGGACGCCGACCCCGCTAGGCGTTGAAGTGGATCGAACGATCGGTTCGCCCATTCGCGTGCGATCAGCGTCGGCGGAAAGCGGAGTTCGGTCGTCGCGCCGGTCACAGCCCTCGTACGGTGCATCTCGGCGTTGTCGGTCACGGTAATGCCCGGTCGGCTCCGTCCTGTGCGGGTTGCCTTCCGGGTGTGCGGTCCCTACGGGTGTGAGGGCGCCGGGGGTGCCCCGCGCAGCTCGAAGGCGATCCGGTCCGGATAGCACCAGAACCACTCCTCGCCCGGTTCGAACGACCGCACGAGGGGGTGGCCGGTACCGTCGGCGTGCGCGGTCGCGTGCCGGTTCGGGGAGGAATCGCAGCATCCGATGTGCCCACAACTGGCGCACATCCGCAGGTGCACCCACCGCCCACCGGAGCGCAGGCAGTCCTCGCAGCCCGGCGCGCTGGGGGTCACCCCCAGGTCGATGTCGTCCAGGTGAGGGCACCCACCGCCGGTCCCGCTCATCCGTCCTCCCCGCTCTCGTCGGTCCTGCGGGTCATGGCAGCCGCCGGTCGACCGGCAGGGTGACGGTGAACGTCGTGCCCTGTGGTCCGCTGCTGACGAGCAGCGTTCCGTCATGGTGGTCCTCGACGATCCGCCGTGCGCTGTCGAGCCCGAGCCCGCTGCCGGCCCCGGGCGGCTTGGTGGTGTAGAAGGCGTCGAACAGCCGAGGGACGACGTCCTCCGGGATCCCCGGTCCGTCGTCGGTCACCTGCACCTGCACCTCGCCATCCGCAGCGCGGGTGCGCAGCAGCACGGAGCCGCTGCCAGCGAGGGCGTCGGCGGCGTTGTCGAGGAGGTTCGTCCACACCTGGTTCAGCTCGGCCCCGTACGCGGTCACCCTCGGCAGCTCGGCGTCGTAGTCGCGCCGCACGGAGATGCCGGCGAGCTTGTGACCCAGCATCGTGACGGTGTTCTCCAGACCCTCGTGCACGTCGACCTCGTGGGCCGTCGGACCGCCGGGGTGGGCGTACCGCTTCACCGACGCGACGAGCGCCGAGATCGCCCCCGTGGACGAGGCGATGTCGTCCAGCAGCGACTCCGCCGCCAGCGCGTCCACCAGCCAGTCCAGTGCGCGCGCGCCGGGACCGCCATCGAGCTCCTCGACGATGCCGTGGACGCGCCGAGCGTCCAGCCCGGCCGCGACGAGTACGCCGGCGGCCTCGTCGGGCTCCGTGGCCCCGGCGGCAGCGAGGAGATCGCGCGCCGCGTCCTCCTCGTCGGCCCGCCCGAGGGCGCCCGTGCTGGCCCTCCCCCCGGTGGCCCGGACCGCCTCGTGCAGCTCGTGCAGCCGCTGGAGGCTCGTAGTGTCGGCTCCGGCCCTAACCAGCAGGAGGGGGTGGCGGCGCAGCGCGTCGACGTGCCGACGCAACTGGTCCGCGGCGCGCACGGCGGCGGTGGCGGGGTTGTTCAACTCGTGTGCTAGTCCCGCGGACAGGGCGCCGAGGCTCGCCAGGTGCTCGCGGCGCCGTACGGTCGCCTCGCTGGCGCGCACACCGGCGAACAGGCCGTCCAGCAGGTGCACCGCCATGGGCATGTGCGCGCGCACGAACGCGGCGAAGTCCGCTGCGGGCAACCGGAAGAAGCTGCTCGCCACCGTGGTGCGCATGGTCTGCACGTACGTCCGCTCGGCCCCGGGGACGAACGCGCGCATGGCCCCGCCGTAGGCGCCGCGCTGGGTGGTCGCGCTGATCGTCACCTCCTGGCCCGCGGCTCGCTGCGACAGGCGCACCCCGCCGTCGAGGAGCACGTGCAGGTGGTCGGCGGGGTCGCCCTCGCAGAAGACCAGCGCGCCGGTCGGGTACGTCCGGCGGTCACCGCGCCGGGCCAGCCAGCGCAGCTGGTCCTCGGCGAGTTCCTCGAACAGGAACAGCGTCCGCAGCTCCTCCACCGCGACGGTGGAGTGGCCGCTCACAGGTCCCCCAGGTACCGGTGGACGAGGTTCACGGCGAGGGCGCCCTCGCCGACGGCGGAGGCCACCCGTTTCACGGACGCCGCCCGTGCGTCGCCGGCGACGAAAACCCCCGGCACGCTCGACTCCAGCAGGTACGGCTGCCGGTCCGGCGTCCAGCCCGCCGGCGGACGTCCCTGTGCGCCCAGCAGCTCCGGACCCGTCAGGAGGAACCCCTTCGGGTCGCGCGCGAAGGCCTCCCCCAGCCACTCCGTGCGGGGAGCGGCGCCGATGTACACGAACAGCCACGAGGCGGGGACGGCCTCCACCACACCGGTCGCGTTGCAGCGCAGGTGCAGCCGCTCCAGGTGCTCGCCGCCCTCGGCTCGGGTGATCTCCGTACCGGTGCGCACCTCGATGCGCTCCGACACCTCGATCCGCTGCACGAGGTACTCGCTCATGCTCCTGCGCAGTGAGCTGCCACGGACGAGGAGCACCACGCGCCCGGCGTGCCGGGCGAAGTGCAGCGCCGCCTGCCCGGCGGAGTTCGCCCCGCCCACCACGTACACCGTCTCCCCGGCACAGTCCGCCGCCTGGTGTGCGGCGGCGCCCTGGTGGACGCCCCTGCCGAGGAACGTCTCCATCCCGGGCGCCGGCAACGACGTGTAGGACACCCCGGTGGCCAGCACCACGGCGTGGCAGGCAACGGTGGAACCGTCGGCGAACTGCACGGTACGGCCCTCGCCGTGGGCCTCGACACCGGTGCACTCCACCGTCGTCAGGATCTCCACCCCGAACCTCAGCGCCTGGTGACGGGCACGTTCGGCGAGGTCCGCACCGGAGACGCCTTGCGGGAACCCGAGGTAGTTCTCGATCCGGCTGCTCTGCCCCGCCTGCCCGCCAGTGGCGGACCGCTCCACCAGGAGGGTCCGCAGTCCCTCGCTGGCCGCGTACACCGCTGCGCCGAGCCCGGCGGGGCCACCACCGACGACGACGACGTCGTAGAAGGGCAGGCCCGCCGTCGTCGAGAGCCCGACCCGGCGCGCCAGGTCGGCGGGCCGGCACGCCGGGACCACCTCGCCGTCCGGCAGTAACGCCACCGGGAGCTGCTCTGCACGTGGGTCGATGCAGGCGATGCGCAGGAGCCTCCCGGCCTCCGCGCCGTGCACGTCGTGGTACCGGTACGGGACTCCATTGCGCGTCAGGAACTCGCGGAGCTGCTGCGTCGGGGCCGACCACCGGTGGCCCACCACGGTGACCGCGACGGGGACACCCGGACGGACCTCGGCGGTCCACTGCGCGAGCAATTCGTCCAGCGGCGGGTACAGCCGTTCCTCCGGGGGGTCCCAGGGCTTGAGGAGGTAGCGGTCGAGGTCCACGTCGTTGATCGCCCGGATCGCGGCGTCGGTCTCCGCGTATGCCGTCAGCAGGACCCGCTTGGCGTCGGGGGCCAGGTCGAGGGATCTCTCGAGGAAGTCCACTCCCGTCATGCCCGGCATGCGGTGGTCGGCGAGCAGGAGCGCAACCCGGTCCCCGCGCAGCGTGAGCTTCTCGAGCACATCGAGGGCCTCCGCGCCCGAGCCGGTGCGCAGGACGCGGTAGGTCCCGGAGTAGCGCCGACGCAGGTCCCGGGTGATGGCGCGGCCCACCGCCGGGTCGTCGTCCACGCTGACGAGCACCGGGCGCGCGTCCGGTGCCGCACCGGTGGGCGGGGGCGCGGGCAGGGCGGTCATCCGCCCACCTGCGGGCGCAGAGTGAGGACCTGGATCTCCCCGCCCTGCAGTTGCGCCGTCAGGCGGCCGCGGCCGTTGCGGCCTCCACCACCGATCTCCACGTCGGCTGCCGCGCCACCGGGCACCTCGGTGATCCCCAGCACGTGGAAGCGGGCGCGCACACCGATGACGGTGCGCAGGTTCCACTCCGCGATCTGCAGCAGCCCCTGGAAGAGGCGGCCGTCGTCGTCCACGACGGCGTCGGCGGCGAAGGAACCCAGGAACCCCTCGGTGTCCTCGGCGTTCGCTGCGTCGAGCAGGAGCCGGAGGCTGTCGAGGGCGGTCATGCGGCGAGCTTGCCCGGACCGGTGTGCGGGAGGGAGGCCCCCACAATCCCACCCTAGGCGTACTGGCGTTGCTCGAAGTTGAGGTCCAGGCGCGTGCGAACGCATCGAGGAGCTGCGGCGAAGGGGGCCGCTCGCGGCCCTGTTCCAGCCGTGTGCAGTAGTCGGTGCTGACGCCGGTGAGGCCGGCGACCCCGTCACGGCACAGCCCGGGAACCCGGCGCGTCCCCTAGGAAGAGATGCCCCGGGCCGCTGCCGAGGCAGCGGCCCGCCTGGCCCGCAGGAGGTTCGCCAGTTCGTCGTCCCTGGCCATCGACGGAGGTCAGGCAGCGGCGCAGGTGTCGGCAACGGTGGGCATCCCGTGTCATCCTCAGATGACCTGCTCGGTGGGCAGGATGGTGATCTCGGTGAGGTTGACGTGCCGGGGTGCGGCGGCGATGAACGCCACGGTCTCGGCCACGTCCTGCGCGGAGAGCACGTCGATGTTCTTCAGAAGGCCGGCCATGAGGTCGCTGGCCTCGGGGTCGGTGACGTGGTCGGGCAGTTCTGTGTCGACCATGCCGGGCTCGACGGTGGAGACGCGCACCTTCTTGCGGCCCAGCTCGGTGCGCAGCAGGCGGCTGAGCTGGGTCACGTAGGCCTTGGTGCCGGAGTACACCTGGAACCGCTCCAGGACGCGGACGGCTGCGATGGAGGACGTCGTGATGAGGTCGGCGGGACGGCCGTCCACGGCGGCCTGCTCCAGGTCGCGCACGAATGCGGCGATGGTGTTCATCAGGCCCTTGACGTTCAGGTCGATCTGGTCGTCCCAGTCCTCCACGCGCAGGTCCGTGATGGAGGAGATGCGCTGTCGCCCGGCGTTGGCGAACACCAGGTCCACCCGGCCGAACTCGTCGTGGATGCGTTGGGTCGTAGCGAGGAGGGCTTCCCGGTCGGTGACGTCCACGGGCAGCGGCAGGGCGGTCCCGCCGCCCGCGCGGATGCTGCCGGCCAGGTCCTCGAGGCGCTCGGCGCGGCGGGCGAGGAGCGCGACCCGCGCACCGAGGGCCGCCAGGCGCGCCGCGGTGGCGGCACCGATTCCGCTGGAGGCGCCGGTCACGACGGCGACACGGCCCGCGAGCGGGCTACCGGAGATCAGCGTGGTCTGCGTCAGCTCGGTCATGGTCCCACGGTGCCTCGCAGACGCGGGAAGAACATGGCCCTCTCGCACCCACCCACCACGGTGGCGACCGTGGTGGGGTCCTGGCGCACCCGCGCAGCGTCCCGCTCGCGCACGGCGGCCCGCGCACCGCCCTCGGCGGCGCGAGTCGGAGTTCCGCAGCACCGCGACGACACCGACCACAGCCCGGGTTGCGGTTCCCCGGGTACCCCGCCTCCCGGCCGGGGTGCGCGCTCGCCGCGGCGGCCGCGCTGGGGGTGACCGGCCTCGCCCCCGGACCGGCCGCGGCGGCACGGCCGACTAGAGCCGCGACACCGCTGCGGGCGGTGCAGGAGGGCCTGGAGGGCCTGGTCCGCGAGGAGGTTTCCCCGCCCTGGACGTGACGGGCGCCGCTGACTGGACGCTTCGGTCGCGCTCGCCACCGATCAACCCGAGGACGTGGAGATCGGTGACCTGGCCATCCGGCCAGCGCGTCGGGGTTGACCCACTGCAGGTTCAGCTACGACCGCGGAGAGCCACTACCGTCGACACGTCGTCCCACGCCGTCCGTGGACGTCGTGGGACGAGTCGTCAGACCGCGACGCCCGACCGGCGTACCCGGTGCAGCACCGCATCCCGCGAGGCCCGCACTTCCTCCCTCAGCGCGTCGAGGTCGACGTCCAGGACCCGGCCACCCCACTTGCGCACCTGCCCGGCGACGAACACCGGCGTGATGTTCCGGGCGTCCGCACCGAGCACCAGGGTCCCGACGCGGTCGTTGAGGGGCATGGTGTTGAGGTCCTCGGCGTCGACGACAAGCAGGTCCGCCTGCTTGCCGGGCGTCAGCGACCCCGTGACGTCCCCCAGGCCATTGGTCCGCGCACCCTGCAGGGTCGCCATGTCCAGCACGTCGTGCACGCCGATGCGCCGGGGGGCCCGGTCCGTGCCGTAGGCGGAACTCACCGCACGCATCCGCTGGATCGCGAGCAACGCGCGCATCTGCGTGAACATGTCGCTGGACAGCGCCACCTCCACGTCGATGCTCAGCCCGGGGCGGACACCCGCTTCGAGGGCCTCGTCGACGGCCGGGACCGCCGTCTCCAGGCCGATCTGCGCATCCGACGTGGGGGCCAGCGCAACCGTGGTCCCCGTGCGTCCGATCGCCTCCCACGCCGCGCCGGTCAGTCCGGTGCAGTGGATGAGCGTGACGTCAGGGGACAGCAGACCGGCGCGCTCCCACCCCAGGACCGCCTCGGAGCCGGATGCGCCGAACACCGCGGGCGACGACGACGAATGCCCCGCCGCCACGTCGAGGCGAGCGGGGCCGACCGGCCGGGCCGTGGCGCCGGTACACCACCACGCCCAGGCCCACGGCGACCGGCGCGTGCTCGCCCGTGCCATGCCGCAGGAGGACCCGGCACGTCCCGCCCGGCCTCCACCCGCACCTCACCTCCCGCAGCCGGCACACGGGAGCCCCTGACGTCCCCGTTCCCGGGACAAGCCCGCCGGCGGCCCGTTCCAGGCGCGCAGCAGCCGGTCCAGCACGGCCTCCGAGCCTGTTCCAGGCACGGGGGTGTGCAGGGCCAGGAACACGCCCTCACCGGGGAGCGGCAGCGCCTGGTAGTCCAGCAGGCAGGTCCCGGCCCACGGGTGCTCGACGGTCCACCGCCCGTGGAAGGTGCCGGTCACCTCCGGCACCGCCCACATCCGCGAGAACTCGGCGCTGCGGCCCGACAGCTCGGTGATCAGCGCGTCGAGCAGCGGGTCGTCCGGGTTTCGGGCCCGGTTCAGCCGCAGGCCCGCGACCGCCGCGGCGGCGCTGTCCCGCCACCCCGGCAGCAGGTCGCGTGCCCCGGGGTCCAAGAAGTGCCACCGCACGAGGTTCCCCACCGCCTCCGGGCGCCCACCCGGCCGCGCCAGGAGGAGCCGGAACGGCAGGTTGTCCGCCAGGACGTCCATCCGGTGGTTCACCACGGCCGCCGGGACGGTAAGCCACGCCAGCATCCCCGTGGTCCCGGGCCGCAGCCGTCCCTCCGAACGCGGCCTCGGCACCGAACGGGACGGGGCCCCCAGGCGGTGCAGCAACGCGGTTTCGTCCGCGCTTAGCCGCAACGCCTTCGCCAGGGCGTTGAGGACGGCCCCGGAGACCTCCCCGACCCGCCCCTGCTCGATGCGGGTGTAGTAGTCCAGGCTCACACCGGCAAGCTCCGCCACCTCCTGCCGGCGCAACCCCGGGACCCGGCGGTGGCCCAGCGAGGCCGGCAGGCCCACTTCCTGCGGGCGCAGCCGGCTGCGCATCGCCCGCAGGAAGTCGCCCAGCGGTGGCGGTGTGACCGCACCCGGCAGCACGTCGGTGGCGGTGCCTGCACGGGACCGCGACGGCGGCCCTGTCCGCAGCCCTCCTGCTCCACCCCTCAGCACGGGGACCTCACCGCAGCCGTTCGCCGGCCCCGCCGGGGCCGCTGCCACCCGGCGCGGGGTCGCCGTGCTCGGTGGCACGGGCCATCTCCGTCGCGATCTGCTCCGGCCCACGGTCCGCCAGGAGCGTGAACTCCGCCCAGCAGGCGCTCTCCCGGGCCCGCGCGGTGACGTGGTCGGTGGGGCGTCGGCCCGGCAGGTGCGGGCGGTTCACGGGTCGATCCGCTCGCCGCTGCCGACCGAGAACAGGCACTGCTCACCGTCGCGGATGCACAGGAAGCTGCGCTCGCCCTTCTCTGAGGCCCGGGCCGGTGCGCCCCGGGCCACCACGTCACCGGACGCCACCAAGCTGTCCGCTGCGGCGGAACCGGCGTAGACGAATGCCTTGGCACCCGGTTCTCTCACGACCTGCACCACAACGGGAACGGCCCAGGGGCCTCCGCACCGGCCTTCTCGCCCGCCTCAGCGACCCGCCGGGCCATCGCGTGGATGGTTCCCGTCGGGGAGTAGTAGATGACTGCGAGTGTCACGTCGGTCACTGGTCTCCTCGGGGCTTTTCGGGCCTGTCGGCGGGGGCCACCGGAGCGCCGCCCCCTGATGTGAGAACGCTCCCAAGCAGGGCGGCCGCTTCGCCTCGGTGGTCATCACCTACATGGCCGCCCACGGTGCTCAGGGACCGTCGCGGTCGACGTACATGTCGATCCCCCTGGCGCAGGAGGTCGGCGGACTCCGCGCGCCTGCGGGTGGCCAGGACGAAAAGCCCGTCGAGCAGGAGGTCCGCGGCCAGGCGCAGTCTCTCCGCGACGGGAGGGACCGAGCGCGGCCGCGATCCCGGCGACGACGTCCGGACCGGCGAAGCGCCCGGCGTACGTGGCCACGCCGAACGCCTCAAGCAGGGCCTCGCGGGCGGCCTTCGGGTCCGTCCCGGCGACGACGTGCGCGGCGTCCCGCGGGAGGCCGACTGCTCCGGCGTCCCGGCGCTGGTCCAGGGCCCCCCGTGCGGGCGTGCAACGCCACCGCCAACGCGCCCTGCTCAGGGTCCAGGCCGGCGTCCTCCGTCGGTGACAGCAACTGCAGCGCCGTCGCCGGTGCTCCCGCGGCGCGCTCGGCGGCCGTCGCCTCCAGCAGGCACCGGGTGCGGCTGACCGGGTGGGCCCGGCCCCGCCGACCGCTCGAGCTCGTCGGCTACCACCTCGTCGGGGCCCGCGCCCGCGCGCAGACCCGTACCGGGTGCGGCCGGCCCCGCGTCGAGCCCCAGGGCGCACCTG
Organism: Blastococcus sp. SYSU DS0828; assembly: GCF_054050975.1. Taxonomy (NCBI): domain Bacteria; kingdom Bacillati; phylum Actinomycetota; class Actinomycetes; order Geodermatophilales; family Geodermatophilaceae; genus Blastococcus; species Blastococcus sp. SYSU DS0828. The sequence continues at coordinate 93,684 of NZ_JBJHAK010000006.1, forward strand.
GGGGCGGCGGCCTGGGGCGCCGGCAGATGCTCAAGGTGCTGCAGCAGCGGTCGGCAGAGCTGGTGCAGCCCGGCGGACAGCAGCTCCAACTCGAACTCCATGCCGTTGGCCTCGAGGACCCTCAGCCCGGGCTCCGCGGCCGTGGTGGCCTCGGCGACGAGCACCGCCTTGCCGATCCCGGCAGGCCCCGCACGACGAGGACGCCACCGCGACCAGTCCCCGCCGCCTGCAGCAGGTCCCCGACCACCCTCAGCTCCGCCGCCCGTCCGCGCAGCGTCATCGGGTAGCCCTGCCTCCCCTCCACACGGGACGTGCGCCGTCGGGGACCGAACAGGGTGACCGGCGCCGACAGCAGGGCGGGGTCAGACGAGCTCCTCCACGCTGCCGTGCGCGTCCAGCAGCCCGGGCAGACCACGCAGCTGCCGGCGGGAGACGATCCCGAGCTTGGCGAAGATGCCGCGCAGGTGGGCGTCGACCGTGCGTGGGCTGAGGAACAACTCCGCGGCGACCTCCTTGCTGGTCGCGCCGCCCGCCACGAGCCGCGCCACGTGCAGCTCCTGCGGTGTCAGGCCCGCCGGTCCCGCAGCGGCGCGGACCCGGGCCCGCCCTCCCGCCGCGGCCAGCTCCCGTGTCGCGCGCGCGGCGAAGGCGGTGGCGCCCATGGACGAGAACCCGTCCAGGGCCACCTGCAGCTGCCCGCGCGCCTCGCGCGCGCGGCCCTCGCGGCGCAGCCACTCCCCGTACAGCAGGTGCGTCCGCGCCCGTTGCGACGCGGTCCCCGTACGCCGGAGGCGCTCCAGCGCCTCGAGGTAGTGCTCCTCGGCCGGTGGGCCGCCGCTGAGCAGGGCCGCGTTGCGGGCGGCCATCCCCAGACCCCAGTCGCTCCCGGCGGCGTCCGCGGCAGCGCGCAGCCGTTCATGCACGGGTACGGCCTCCTCGGGCCGGCCCGAGCGGACTGCCGCCTCGATGAACTCGGGTCCGATCCAGACCCCGAAGCTCTGCTCATCGAGCTCGACGGCCCGCCGACAGGCCTCGCGGGCCTCGGCGTAGCGCCCCTGCGCGTTGAGCAGCACCGCGGGGGCGTACTCCATCGCGGTCAGCATGCGGCCCTCCTGCCGCGCGAGGGCGTCGGCGGTGCCGGCGCGCACGAGCTCGGCCGTGCGGAGTTCGTCGCCCCGCCATGCGGCGATCGTGACGGCCACGGACTGCAGCGGCGGCGCCTCCAGCTCCGCGGCGACTCGCATCGCCTCGTCGACGAGGACCTGCGCCCCGCGGAGATCCCCCTCGTGGACGTGGACGAGCGCGCGGTAGTTCAGCGCCACCGGCAGGGACGCCACCGCCCCCGAGCGCCGGACCCGTTGCAGTTGCTGCTCGGCGATGGCTCGGAAGGACTCCTCGTCCCACAGCTCCTGTGCCGCGCTGCACGCCATCCACAGGCACCCCGAGTGGAAGAGCTCGTCCGCGGCCGTGCGACAGGCGTCGACCCCGCTGCGCAACAGCGGCGCAGCGGCGGCGCGGCCCCGGGTGACCTGCGTGAGCAGACCCGCGAACAAGTCCTCTCCGGGACGCCGTGGGCCCGGGGAGGCAGGCAGCGCCCGCTCCGCCGCCGCGAGCCCCCGCATCAGGTCCGGGTCGGCGAACCGGCCGGCGAAGACGGCGGCGGCAAACGCCTCGAAGAGCACCTCCTTCGCTGCGACGGGTCCCACCGCGGTTGCCGAACGTCCCGCCTCGAGCAACATCCGCACCGCGCCGGAATCGCGGCGCTGGTCGAAGGCGGCGCGGGCCCGGAGCACCTCCACGAGCGCCCGCTGCCGCCCGTCCAGCGCCCCGCCCTCCGCGACCGCGAGCAGCCCCAGCGCAGCCTCCGGCGCCCCGGCCGCTCTCTTGGCGTCGGCGGCTGCCAGGAGCCGGTCGGACCGGCGGGCCGGATCGGGTGTCAGGACGGCGGCGCGTTCGAGGAAGGCACCCGTTGCGGCCAGACCGCCCCGGGCCTGGGCACGGTCCGCGGAGCGCTCCAGCTCCACGGCGACGGCCTCATCCGGTCCGTCGGCGGCCAGCGCCAGGTGCCAAGCCCGCCGGTCGGGGTCGGTGACCGCGTCGGTGGCCTGCGCCAGCGCCCGGTGGGCCGCACGCCGCTGACCCAGGCCGGCGGCGTGGTACACCGCCGAGCGGACCAGCGGGTGGCGGAAGCGCACGCGCGTCCCCAGGGACAGCAGCCCGGTGGCCTCCACCGGCAGGCCGGCCTCTGGCCCCAACCCGCAAATCTCCGCCGCCCGCCACAGCAGCGCCGGGTCCCCGGTCGGCTCGGCGGCGGCCAGAGTGGTGAACGTTCGTGACGGCGCGGGCAGCAGGGCCAAGCGGTGCTGGAAGCTGTCCTCCAGCACGCTGGACACCGACTCGTCGCCCGGCAGCGCGTAGCCACCGGCCAGTTCGGCCGGGCCGAAGGTCCGGGGCAGCTCCACCAGGGCCAGCGGGTTGCCGCGCGCCTCGGCGATCACCCGGTCGCGCACCCGCGGGTCGAGCGGGGCTCGCATTTCCGCGGCCAGCAGCGCACGAGCCTCCCGCTCGGGTAGGCCAGCCAGGTCCAGCGACGGAAGACGGTCGAGGGCGCTCGGGGTCCCGGGGCCGCCGGCGCCGTCGCGCACCACCAGCAGCAGCGCCACGGCCAATCCGTCGAGGCGCCGCGCGGTGAAGGCCAGGGCCTTGGTGCTGGCCGGGTCCAGCCACTGCAGGTCGTCGACCACGCACACCACCGGCTGCCGCCGTGCTGCCGCACCCAGCAGCGCCAGCAGACCGGCGCCGATCAGCAGCGCGGCCTCCGGCGCGGTCGGCTGCCCGGCCAGCCCGAGGGCGCTGCGCAGCGCGTCGGCCTGCAGGGTGGGCAGCTCACCGAGGTGCTCCAGCAGCGGCGAGCACAGCTCGTGGAGGCCGGCGAAGGGCAGGTCGGCCTCGAACTGGGTGCCGGTGGCGCGAAGTACCCGCACCCCGCCGGCTGCCCCGACGGCCTCTGCGACGAGCGCCGACTTGCCGATCCCGGCTGCCCCGCTCACGACGAGCGCGCCGCCGCGGCCCTCACCGGCCGAACGCAGCAGGTGATGCACGACTGCCAGTTCCTGCTCCCGCCCGTACAGCGCCACGCTCCCCCCTCCGATCAGCCGGTCCGCGCCCCCTACAGCTCGGCCCGCCGGGCACCGGACATGACGCTGAGCACACGTTCTCCGCACGTGTCGCGTCGCGAGGTCACGCTACGCGGCCCGTACCTGCTCCAGGGGAGAAATTGCGAGGACGAGGACGCGACGTCCCCGCGACGACCAGCCGCGCGAGCGCCTCCCACGCCTCCGGGGTGTCGGCCTGCTCCGGCCCGTCGGAGTGCACGCGTGCCCCGCAGCCTCCGGGGTCTCACGCCGGCGTGGGGGCCCTACCGCTCCTACCGTCCGGCCGACTGCATACGGGCTCACCCTCGCCACCCCGGCACGGGGACCGGCACCGCCGCCGACACGAGGTCAACGGTGCTCGTCAGCGCGTGCCGGTGCCGGACGTCCGCTCAGGGGCAGGTGAGGACCCGGCGACCGCCGGCGTCGGTCTCCTCCTGCACCCCGAACCGCCTGAGGTCGCGCACGAACCGCGCACGATCGACCGCTTCGCCGGCGTACTCGACCAGGTATTGGGCGTAGACGTCGCGCGTCAAGCGTGGTTCGTCCCAGCTCTGCTCGGTCATCCAGACCCGCACGGACGGCGCGACCGGGGAAGTGTCCTGATCCGTGTGGGTTCTCGGCAGCTGAGTGCCGCAGGAAGGGCACACGAGAGGACCATCGATGTTCTCGATATCACGCATGCCTGCACGCTAGCCATGCGAGCACGGTCTCTCGTCCCCTGACGGGAGGATCCGTGGCTGGTACCACGGGTGGACTCGCGCACACGGGCTCCGACGGCCCCCACGGCGGTCAGCACGCCCGGCACCGCTGGCAGCGCCCGGCGGATGCGCGCCTCCGGGGGCCGCCGGGTGGGTGCGGTGGCTGGAGTGCCTGCTGGGGCGTCATGGCGGCGCCTTCCTCGACGGAGGTCATGAGGGACGACCGCCCCCTCCCGGCTGCCCTTCCGGCGGGAGGCCCTGCCATTCCACCCGGCGGCCGCTCGGGAGCGCCCAGGGTGGGAGTCCCGGGACCTGGCTCGGCCGCGGCACCCACGCGACGCTGCCGGTCGATGGCAGTACTGCGCCGGCCTCGGTACCCACCCCGGCCGGCAGCTGCCCGCGACAGGAGGCCCTATGAGTACCGGCACGACCGGTCGGCCCGGAGCGGCCCAACTGCTGGAGCCGCGCCCGGGCACTTCCGCCGTGGAGTTGCGCGGCGTCAGCCGGACCTACGGCAGCGGAGCCGCCGCGGTGCGCGCCGTCTACGACGTCAGCGTCGCGTTCCCCCGCGGCAGCTGGACGGCGGTCATGGGCCCCTCGGGTTCGGGCAAGTCGACCCTGCTGCATTGCGCGGCGGGCCTGGAGCGGGTGGATTCCGGCCAGGTGCTCCTGGGCGACACCGACATCACCACCGCGGACGACGACGCGCTCACCGACCTGCGCCGCGACCGCATCGGGTTCGTCTTCCAGAGCTTCAACCTTGTCGCCTCCCTCACCGCCGAGCAGAACGTGGCGCTGCCGCTGCAGCTGGCTGGACGCCGCCCCGCGGGCTCGCAGGTCCGCGACGTCCTGGCCGCCGTCGGGCTGGGTGATCGCGCCGGGCACCGCCCCCGCGAGCTGTCCGGCGGCCAGCAGCAGCGGGTTGCGATCGCGCGGGCGATGGTCACCCGGCCCGACGTGCTCTTCGCCGACGAGCCGACCGGCGCGCTGGACTCCCGGGCCGCGCGCACGGTGCTCGAGCTGCTGCGGGAGGTGGTGGACCGCGGCCAGAGCATCGTCATGGTCACCCACGACCCGGCCGCGGCCGCCCGCGCCGACGCCACGGTGTTCCTGCGCGACGGCCGCATCGCCGACCGGCTCGTCGGCGCCAGCGCCGCTGCCGTGGCCGACCGCCTCGTCTCCCTGGAGGGCTGAGGTGCTGCGGTTGAGCTGGGCGGGACTGGCCGAGCGCTGGACGCTCTTCGTGGGAGCGGCCCTGACGGTGTGCCTGGGCGTGGCCCTCGTGCAGTCGTCCCTGCTGCTGCTGATATCCGCCGCCACCCTCGACGCCCCGGCTGGGCTGTCGCCGGTGGAGCAGATGCGGTTCGACGCGGCGAACGTGGTGGCGGTGACGGTGATCGCCGTGACGCTGGCGCTGTCGGCGTTCCTGGCCGTCTTCATCATCAGCACGACGTTCGCCTTCGCCGTCGCCCAGCGCCGCCGCGATCTCGCGCTGCTGCGCCTGGTCGGCGGCGGCCGCCACCAAGTCCGGCGACTGCTGCTCGGCGAGGCCGTGCTCCTCGGCGGCGTCGGCGCCGTCACCGGGGTACCGGTGGGCCTGGCGGTGATGGCCTTCCAGTCCTGGTCGCTGGCCGCGCTGGACTTCGTGCCCGACGGCTTCACCGGCGAGTGGCGCACCTGGGCACTGGGTGTCTCGGCCGCGGTAGGGGTCGGCCTCGCCGTCGCGGGAGTGCTCGTGGCCGCGCGCCGCGCCGCACGGGTGCAGCCCTTGGAGGCTCTGCGCGACACCGGTGAGGCAGCGGAAGTGATGACACGCGGGCGCTGGGTGAGCGGCCTGCTCCTGACCGCCGGGGCCACGGCCCTGGTCGTCCTGGCCCCGCTCGGCGGTCCCGCCGGGGGCCAGGCGATGGCGATGTGCGTGTCGGTCCTGGCCGCCCTCGCCCTGACCGCGCTCGCGCCGCTCGTGGTTCCCGCCGCGGCGAAGCTGCTGCCGGTGCGCTCGTCCGGCGTGCTCGCTCGGCTGGTCCGGGCGAACCTCCGCGACGACGTGCGCCGCAGCGCCTCCACCGCGGCGCCGCTGGTCGTGCTGGTCGGCCTCGTCCTGGGCCAGTCCGGCGCGCTCACCTCCTTCGCCGTCGCCGGCCAGGCCGAGCAGCGCAGGACCACCGCAGCCGACCTGGTGCTGGAGACGACCGGGGCAGAAGGCTCTCGGGCGGTAGCCCTCGACGGGGTGGCGACCGCCTCCACCGAGGTCGACGTCCCCGTGGCCCTGACCACGGGCACCGGCGAGACGGCCTTCACCGAGATCACTCGCGGCCTGGTCGTCGACCCGGCCGGCTACGAGGCCGTGCATCGCGGCAGCGGCTCGCTGGCCGCGCTGGAGGGTCGCGCCGTGGCCGCGGGCCCCGGAGCGCTCGGCGTCTCGCCCGGGGACACCGTCGGGGTGCGGGTCGGGGACGTGGACCTGGGGCGGCTGCCCGTCGTCGCCGCGGTGCCCGCAGCGATGGGCGGCGGCGCGAGCCTGCTGCTGCCTGCCGGCCTGGTGCCCGAGCAGGTGCTGGACAGCGCACCCTCGCGCATCCTCATCGCCCTCGAGGACGGCGCCGATGCGCAGCGCGTGAGCGCGTCCCTGGCCGCCCTCGGCACGGTCAGCGCTCTGGAGGCCTGGCTGGAGCGCAGCGCCGAGCGCGGCAGCGAGACGAACACCGCCATCCTGCTCGTGGTCACGGGACTCGGCGGGCTCTACGCCGTGATCGGCGTCGTCAACGCCGTGGTCATCGCCGGGAGCGCGCGCCGCCGGGAGTTCGCCGTCGCGCGGGCCACCGGGCTGCGGCGGGCACAGGTGCTGCGGATGGCCCTCGCCGAGTCCTGGGTCGTCACCGCGATCGGTCTCCTGCTCGGCGTCCTGGCCGCCGCCGGGACCCTGGCCGCGGTGGCCGCCACCACCGCCACGGTCACCGGGACGGTGACCGTGGCCCTGCCGTGGGCACTGGTGGCCGCGGTCGGCGTCGGTGCGTTCGTCGTCACCGGCATCACGAGCGCGCTCACCGCCTGGTCGGCCACGCGTCCCGCGCCGGTCTCCCTCCTGGCCGCCCGCGAGTAGCCACGCGGCGCCGCGGTCACCGCCCCGCGGCGTCGACCTCGACGGTGAGCGTGGTGCGCGAACGGTAGACCAGGTCGCCGTACTCCTCCCGGTGGCGCCCGATCCATGCGGCCACGAAGGGCACAGCGGCAGCACTTCCAGGCCCTGGCTGCGCACGTCGTCCAGGGCCTGGCGCACCAGGTCCGAGGCGGCGCCCTGGCCCTCGTAACCGGGCAGCACCTCCGTGTGCCTGAACACCTCGAGCTGCGCCGTCCGGATGTACTCCGCGATCACGGCCAGCCCCCCGTCGGCCCGGCCCTCGTACCGGTGCTGCCTGCTGTCGTCGGTCATCTCGACCTGCCTGTGCCCTCCGCTCCTCGACGATCCCGCGAGGTCTCAAGCGTGCAGGGCGGTCTGCCAAGGCCCCGGGGTGGCCCTGGCGTTCCTCCCTTTCACCGTCGGGGGTGCAGCCCTGGCGCTCGCCGGAGGTCTAGCTCTACCTTCTCAGGCTGTGAGCAGCAGCCTCCTGGGAGAGTTCCTGAGGGCGCGACGCGCCGCCGTGCGCCCCGACGACATCGGGGTGTTCTCCTACGGGCGGCGCCGGGTCCCGGGCCTACGGCGCGAGGAGGTCGCCACCGCCGCGGGCGTCAGCGTGGACTACTACGTCCGGCTCGAGCAGGGCCGTGAGGGCCGACCGTCGGACCAGGTGCTCGACGCGGTCGCCACCGCGCTCCAGCTGGACCACGAGGCCCGCGCGCACCTGTACCGCCTGGCGCGCCCGGTGTCCCGGCAACGCCCCTCCGGCAGCGCCGCCGCCGAGCCGGTGGCCGCCGAGCTGGTGGCCCCCGAGCTGGTGCAGCTGCTGGAGCGCTGGAGCGAGACCCCCGCGTTCGTGCTCGGCCGTGCCCTGGACCTCTTGGCCCGCAACGCTCTGGCGGACGCGCTGTTCAGCTCCTTCACCCGCAGCGACAACCTGCTGGAGATGGTCTTCCTCGACCCGGCGGCCACGGAGTTCTACCGCGACCCGCGCAGGGAGGAGGTGGCCGTGGCCCACCTGCGCCAGGCCGCCGGGACATGGCCGGGCGATCCCCGGATCGCCGCGCTGGTGGAGGACCTGAGCGCCCGCAGCCCCGGCTTCCGCGAGCTGTGGGCGCGTCACGACGTGCGCGGCAAGACCAGCACGGTCAAGCTCCTGCACCACGACCAGGTCGGCGATCTGGACCTGCACTACTCCTCGTTCACGGTCAACGGGGCGCCCGGCCAGCAGCTGGTGGTCTACCAGGCCGCTCCCGGCAGCCCCTCGGCTTCCGCGCTGGCGCTGCTGGGCTCCCTGCACGCCGAGCGCGCCGGCGCCACCGGCGACCGTCCCGGCTGAGCCCACCACCGAGACGGACGGTCAGACCCGGCCCGTGGCGGACGGGCCGGCTCAGGCGTGCAGGGTGGGCACCACCACCACCTCGGCGAGGTTCGTGCCCGGCGGGAGGGTCGTGCTGTAGACCACCGCCCGCGCCACGTCCTCGGCCGTCAGGGGCTGGGCCGCGGCGCGCAGGGAGGCGAGCCGCTGGCGGGCCACCGGGTCCGTGATGCCCGCACCCAGGTCGGTGAGGGTCACCCCTGGCTCCACGTGCCGCACCCGGACCCCGCGCTCGCCGAGCTCGGCGCGCAGGGTACGGGAGAGCTGCGCGGTCGCCGCCGCGGCGGCCGAGTACACGCTGAACGCGGGGAACAGCCCGCGGGCGGCGACCGACCCCATCAGGACCAAGTCGGTGGCGCGCCCCCGCGCGGCGGCGGCCAGCAGGTCCTCGACGAAGGCCCGCGCGGTGCTGAGTGCGCCGCCGACGTTCACGTCCACCACGGCCGCCCACTCCTGCGCACTCGATCGCTCGAAGGGGCCACCGAGCAGGACGCCGGCGTTGGCCACCACCAGGTCCACCGGGCCGCTACGAGTGTGGACCTCCTCCCTGGCGCGCTCGAGCTGGGCCTGGTCGGTCACGTCGGCGACCAGGCCGAGCGTGAGGGCTCCGGGGGCGACCGGGTGGTCGGCCGCAGCGTGCACCTCCTCGCGGCGGTCCAGGAAGGCCACCGAGGCGCCGGCGTCCAACAGGCCGCGGCCGATTGCCCGTCCGATGCCCGCGGCCGCGCCGGTGACGACGGCGCGGCGGCCGAGCAGCGGCCACGTCGAGGGCTGCGCGGTCACGGCGCCGCCGCCCTCAGGTCATCCAGCGGCTCCACCAGCTCCGGCTCACCGCGCCGACCCTGCTGCCCGTCCTGCCCGCTGTTCGGCCGGATGCCCTCGCGGTCCCGCTCGCCCGGGACGCGCGGCTCCTCGTCCGGCGGCTCCTCGTCCCGAGGATCCCGTCCCGGCGTCCCGGTCCGGTGAGCCGACTGCAGCAGCGCCGCTCGCAGCGGCTCGGTCTCGAGCGGCCCGCCGTAGAGCTGCCCGTTGACGAAGAAGACCGGCGGGCCCTCCAGGCCCATCGCCTCCGCGTCGCGCTCGTCTTCCCGCACCCGGTCCTCGTAACGACCGCGGCGCAGGTCGTCGTCGAGACGAGCCAGGTTGAGCCCGGCCTGCACCGCGCACTCGCGCACCGTGCGGACGTCCACGCGGCCCCGCCGAGCCGCCATCGCGTCGTGCATCGGCCAGAACCGGCGCTGGGCCGCAGCGGCCTCACTGGCCTGGGCCGCCTCGTGGGCTCCGGGCTGCGCCGTCGGCAGGTGGCGGAAGGCGAAGACGAGGTCCTCGCCCAGCTGCTCGTGCAGCTCGTCGACGACCTCCACCGCACGCCCCGCCGTGGTGAAGGTGAAGGAGGCGTACACCACCAGCTCCAGCGGTGCACCCACTGACCCGCGCACGTGGTCCCGCCCGGGCGTGACGGCCCGCACGAGCCGCTGACCGTCCCTCCCGCGCGTCCGGTCGACGACCCTGACGACGGCGAAGGCCGCCAGGGCCAGCACCGCCGCGAGCATCGAGGCGGTCAGCACGCCAATACGGGCACGGGACTGCTGCGTGGGGTCGGCCAAGGCCAGGTCGACGATGAACAGGGAGATCGTGAAGCCGACGCCGGAGAGCAGGCCGGCGGTGACCAGGTGCCGCCCGAACAGGCCCGGCGGCAGGTGGCCCAGGCCGGTCCGCACCGCCACGGCGGCGGACCCGGCGATGCCCACCGTCTTGCCCAGCACGAGCCCAGCGACGACCGCCCACGTCAAGGCGGAACTGAACGCGTCGGTCAGCGCGGGCACGTCGACCCGCACCCCCGCATTGGCCAGGGCGAAGACCGGGACGACGAGGAAGGAGACCCAGGGCCGCATGAGCCGCTGGAGCCGCTCGTTCACCGACACGGCGCGGGTCAGGCTCAGCACCGCGGTGCGGGCGCGCTCCGGCGTGGGCGACTGGCCGTAGGCGCGGGCCCGGCGCTCTGCTTCCTCCACCTCCGCCACGCTCGGCGGGTGGACCGGCATGAGGAGGCCGATGAGGACACCGGCCACGGTGGCGTGCACCCCCGAGGCCAGCACGCCGCCCCAGACGAGCACGGCCGCGAGCAGGTAGACCGGGCCCCTCCACACGCGCAGCCGCCGGAGCGCGGCGATGGCGACGAGGCCCGCGGTGGCCGTGAGCGCAGGCGCGAGGCGGATCTGGTCGGTGTAGACGACCGCGATGACCCCCAGCGCCCCGACGTCGTCGATGATCGCGAGCGTCAGGACGAAGACCCTCAGGTTGACCGGCGCGGCCCGTCCCGCCAGGGCGATCAGGCCGAGCACGAAGGCGGTGTCGGTGGAGATGACCACGCCCCACGCCCCGGTGACTGCGGAGGACTCGGAGGCGGCCGTGGTGATCGCCCAGAAGACGACGGCGGGCACCAGCAGGCCCAGCACCGCGGCGACGGCCGGCACGCGCACCCGCTGGTGGTCGCGCAGCTCGCCCAGGACGAGTTCCCGCTTGACCTCCAGGCTCACCAGGAAGAAGAACAGGGCCATCAGCGCGTCGTTGACCCAGTGCCTCAGGTCGAGCTCCAGGGCGTCCCCCCCGACTGCGAGGCTCACCGGGGTGTGCCAGAACGACTCGTAGCCGTCTCCGGGCAGGTTCGCCCACACCAGCGCCACCACCGTCGCGGCGAGCAGCATCGCCGCGGCGCCGGTGTCCGAGCCGCTGAGCCGCCGGACTCCGGCCGCCAGCGCCGTCTGCGTCGCGGCCGTCACGCCAGCGCCCCGTCCTTGCGGGTGGGCAGGTACCGGTCCTGCAGCGTGGGCAGCACGACCACGTCGGCGACGTTGACGTGGGCCGGCATCGCGGCGCCGAAGACGACCGCGCTGGCGACGTCGGCGGCGTCGATCGGCGGCACCCGTGTCTTGAGCTCCTCCCAGGCGCGCGCGGTCACCTCGTCGCTGATGTCGCTGCCGAGCTCGCTGTCGGTCAGGCCCGGCTGGACGGTGCGCACCCGCACCCCCCGCGGGGCGTACTCCGCGCGCAGCGTCCTGGCGAGCTGCGCCACGGCCGCCTCCACCGCCGAAAACACCGCGTAGCCGGGGAAGGTGATGTCGCCGGCGATGGCGCCGACGAGGACGAGATCGGCGCTGCCCCCGGCCGCGGCAGCGGCGAACAGGTCACGGCTGAAGGTCTGGGCGGTGTGCAGCAGCCCGCGCAGGTTGACGTCGATCATCGCGCCCCACTCGGCCGGGACGCCGTCCTCGAACGGCGAGCCGGTCATGACGCCGGCGCCCACCACCACCAGATCCACGCCGCCGAAGCAGCCGTGGACGACGTCGAGGGCGTCGGCCAGCTGGAGCGGGTCGGCGACGTCGGTGGGCACGGCCACGACGCGCTGTGGTGCACCGACCTGCTGGGCGGTCGCGGCCAGCCGGGCGGCGCGCCGGCCGAGCAGGGCGACGTGCGCTCCGGCGTCCAGGAGCGCTCGCGCCGTGGCCGCGCCGATGCCACTGCTGGCACCGGTCACCACGGCAACGCGCCCGGAGAGGGCGGGGGTCTGGTCGATCGTGGCCACGTCCAGGACGCTAGGGGTGGTGCCGCAGGCCGTGCCTGGGTGTGCTGCACCCAGGAACGGGGCGGTCACCGTCCCAGCCGGCGACGGCGCGCGCTCCGGTGGTGGTCCGCGCTCACGCCGCGGGCCATCGCCAGGAGCCACGGCAGCGGGAAGGCCGGGACTTCCACGATCCGCCGCCGGGCGCGGGCGAACGTCTCGACCACCACCGCCTCGACCTCCACCGGCGGCACGCGGCGTTGGGCGTAGCGGGTCACGGCCGGCCCGTGCTGGGCGCGCAGCACGTCCAGGCTCCAGGGCGCGCGCTCGTGGGGTGGTGAGGTGGAGGCGCAGGTGGCTGACACGGTGGTGCTCCTCGGGGCGCGGACGGTCGCGAGATCGGGGGGGCTGGACGCCGGTGCGGCGGGGCGCTGGTCGCACCCATGCTGGCGCGCTTTCCCCTCGCGAGGCAGGCACTCTGGGTCCTAGGTGTCGTGCCCAGGCAGGTTGTTCACGCGGCGAGTCGGCTGACCGGCGGGTGGCCTCCGAGGGGCGGAGTGGCTGCGGGCAGCGTTGTAGTGCTCCAGCCAGCTGTCCAGGGTGACGGTGCGCTGGTCGTTGCTGGTCCAGCCGGTGGCGTCTGCCCGTTCGGTCGGCAGGGTGCGGTCACCACTCGGCCTTGCCGTTGCTCCACGGCCGTCCGGGTTGGATGAACCCGCGGCCGATGCCGAGATCCGTGCAGACGACGATCCGAGCGCGCCGTGGCGGTAGCTCATCGCGTTGTCGATCAGCACGGACGACGGTGACGCAACGGCGGCGAACCAGGTCACCGCGCGATTCGGGAAGCCGGCGCAGGTGTTCACCCGCTCGTCGGGCGGGACCTCGACATGTGGGCACCGCCCTGTGCCGGGTGGTCGACAGTGGCCGCTCGGTCGTGCACCCGCCAACCCCCGCCGTCCGGTATCGGCCCGTGTTCCATGACGTCGACGTGCAACAGGTCGTCGGGTTGTTCGCGTTCCTAGCGAGGTCGCTGTGCCGCCGGCCGCGCAGCAGCTCGCAGGTGAGCGGTCGACCTCGGCCAGCCGAGGCATGCCGGTGCGGGTCAGCACCGCGGACGGTGGAGGCGGCGACGCCCACGATCGCGGCCAGCCGCACCGGTCCGGCATGGTGCTCGGTCCGGGCGGCGACGATCACCGAGGCCGTCTCCGGCGACGTACTCCGCGGCATCCGGTGCGGCCGGGACACACGGTCAGCCAGGACTCGGTCGACGATCAGCTTGCGGGCATACAGGGTCGTGTCGGCATGAGCGTGGGCCGCAGAGACCTCCGGTTGGGACGGCGACGTCCTGCACCGCCACTCCTCCCGGAGGCCTCCCTCGTGCCCAAGCCGCCGCGCCGCCTGTCGACAACGTCTCTGGTCGTGACACCTAGGACCGTCAGGGCCTGGCTCGCCAGCGCAGGCGGCGCAAGGCTGGGCGCCGGCGCGCGACCCCCGCTCGCCGGGACGGAGTCACCAGTGGCAGGGCACGAACACGCTGAGACCGGCGCGGCGGCACCGGCGCGGGCGGTGAGGTTCCGCCAGTACGGCGGACCCGAGGTTCTAGAGGTCGTGGAGATCGAACGCCCCCGGCCGGGTGCCGGGCAGGTCCTGGTGCAGGTGGTGGCCGCCGCGCTCAACCCCGGGGAGATCGGCATCCGCGAGGGCGTTTTCGCGCAGGTCTGGCCGGCGACCTTCCCTGAGGGGCAGGGCAACGACTTCGCTGGCCACGTAGCCGAGCTCGGCCCGGGGGTGAGGGGCTTCACCGTGGGGCAGGAGGTACTCGGGTTCGCCCCACGGGCCGCGCAGGCGACGTTCGTGGTGGTCGGCACGGGTGCCCTGGCGCCCAAGCCGCCCGAGCTGGACTGGGAGGCGGCCGCGTCCATCGCCGGCGCCGGAGCGACGGCGTGGGCGGCGGTAGAGGCGGTCTCGCCCCGGGCCGGCGAGACGGTCGTGGTCTCCGGGGCGGCCGGAGGCGTCGGGGTATTCGCCATCCAGCTGGCCCTACTCCGGGGGGCGCGCGTCCTTGGCACCGCGAGCGACGCCAACGCCGACTTCCTGCGCTCCCTGAGCGTGGTCCCGGTCCGATACGGAGCGGGGCTGGCCGAGCGGCTGCGGGACCTGGCCCCCTCGGGCGTGGACGCGTGGGTGGACACCTTCGGCGCGGGGAACGTCGATGTCGCGATCGGCCTGGGAGTCAGCCCGGCGCGGATCAACACCACCGCGGACGGGGCGGCGGTGCGCCGGTACGGCGTGCGCTCGGACGCGCAGGAGGAGGCGGACGACCCCGCGGTGTGGGCAGAGCTGGCGCAGATGGTCGCCGACGGCCGCATCAGCGTCCCCATCGCAGGCGTCTACCCGCTGGAGCGCGTGCAGGAGGCCTACCGCGACGTCGCCGCGCGCCACACCCGCGGCAAGCGGGTGCTCCGCCTCACCGGCACCTAGGCACCTAGGCGCCTACGGAACTGATGACGTGATCAGTCGGGGCGCCCCTGCCGAGCTGGCCCCTGAGCCAGGGGTGATGACCTCCCGATGCACCGGTCGAGCCGGTCCCGCCGTCCAGGACGAGGGCCGACGACTCGGCTCGCGGCGACCGCCGCGCACGCGCCTACATCGGCACCGCCGCGACGTCCGCGGGCTGCAGCACGTGGTCCACGAGGCCGTAGTCCCGAGCCTCCTCGGCCGTGAACCACCGATCCCGGTCGGCGTCGGCCGTGATCTGTTCCACCGTCTGTCCGGTGTGCAGCGCCGTCAGCTCGGCGATGCGTCGCTTCATCGCGCTGAACGCCCGTGCCTGGACGGCGATGTCGGACTGGACCCCGGTGACTCCGGCCGACGGCTGGTGCATGAGGATGCGGGCGTTGGGAAGGGCGTAGCGCTTGCCGGATGCTCCGGCCGACAGCAGGAACTGACCCATGGACGCCGCGAACCCCAGTCCCCACGTGGACACGTCGGGTCGGATGAGCTGCATGGTGTCGTAGATGGCCATCCCGGCGGTGACGGAGCCGCCGGGCGAGTTCACGTAGAACGTGATGTCCCGAGTCGGGTCCTCCGCTGCGAGCAGGAGCAGCTCGGAGATGATCCGGTTGGCCACCTCGTCGTCGACCGGCTGGCCGAGAAAGATGATCCGCTCCTGGAGCAGGCGGTCGCGGACGGGCTGATCGGTGCCGGAACGCCCGTCGGCGCGTCCGTCGAGCAGCGTCAACATCATGG
Organism: Blastococcus sp. SYSU DS0828; assembly: GCF_054050975.1. NCBI lineage: Bacteria > Bacillati > Actinomycetota > Actinomycetes > Geodermatophilales > Geodermatophilaceae > Blastococcus > Blastococcus sp. SYSU DS0828. The sequence continues at coordinate 108,844 of NZ_JBJHAK010000006.1, forward strand.
ATTGCTTCTCCTTCGTCGCAGGTGTGAGGTCCCTCGACGCTCGTCGATCAGTCGGGGGGTGCCAAGGCTCTTCAGCTCACAGCGCACACGGTGCGCTGACAGCGCAATGTCCCCGAGGTGTCGTGGGTGGGCACGGGCATCACAGGCCGGCTCACCGCTCGAACACGTGCCGGGCACGTGCCCCGTGGAGTGCCCCCGGTTCTCCGGACACCGTGGTACGCCCCCTGTTCTCCTGAGCCGGGCCACTGCGCCCGCAACGACCTCCGCGCGAGCACGCGGGTCCTCTACGCAGGGCTGTGGCGTCACCACCTCGCCGAGGCATGGGGCGATGTGCTCGTCGACGAGGTGACCCCGGCCGCCGTCCGTTCGCGGCACGTCCAGGCCGACCGGACGACAGGCCCGACGGCCCTGGCGCAGTAGTACCGGCTCCCGCGCGCCATCCTCGACGTCGCAGTAGCCGACGAGGTCATCGCGTCCACGGGCCGGCTTCTCCTGCCCGTGCCGCCGGTCCGGTTTCACACCGAGGATCCCGGACAGCGGGACGGGACTGCGGGCGCCGCCGGAGCCGATTCACGACATCCGCAGGGCGAGCTTTCCGACGTAGTGGCTGGTCAGGGCGCGATGCGCGACCACCACCTCCTCGAAGTCGAAGACTCGGTCGACGTGCACCTGCAGCGCCCCGGCTTCTACGAGCGCGTTGAGCCGCGCTGTCGCGTCCTGGTCGCGCGCGCCGTCGTACCGAAGCAGACGGACGTCGGGCCGGACGTGCGGTTCCGGCAGGACCCCGTTCGGGAAGGCGACCGCGCCGCCGGTCCGGACTGCCGACGCGGCCCTTTCCGCGGTCTCCCCGCCGGCCAGGAGCAACGCGGCGTCCAGGCCGTCCGGTGAGAACTCTCGAGCGGCCTCTCCGACGTCCTCCTGGCGCCCGTTCACAGCCGACTCGGCGCCGAGTCGTGACACGAGCGCCACGCCATCGTCGCCGGACGCGACCGCCAGGACCCGGACGCCCTGATAGACAGCGAGCTGTACGGCCAGGTGTCCGATCCCGCCGCTGGCGCCGAAGATCACCAATGACTGCCCTTGCTCGAGCCTGAGCGCGTCGAGCCCGCTGAGAGCGGTCAACGCGTCCCACGGCATCGCCGCTACCTGCTCGATCGTCAAGCCGCTCGGAACAGGTGCAACGTGGTCCTGGTCCACGGCGGCGTACTCGGCGTAGAACCCGCCGCGGGGCAGCGGCATCGTTGCCGCGTACACCGAATCGCCCGCGGCGAAGCGGGTGACCAGTGCACCGACTGCGGCGACCGTCCCGGCACCGTCCCAGCCGAGCACGTACGGGAAGGTCGACGGCATGCCGAACGCGCCGTCATAGGCGCCTTCCCGCTCAACGGCGTCCCAGGACCCGACTCCCGCCGCCTCCACCCGTATGAGGACGTCCAGGGGGCCGAGCGCAGGCACAGGGAGCTCCTGCATACGTAGTGCGTCAGCGCCGCCGAAGCGGTCGAGTGCCGCGGCCTTCATGGTCCTTGGTGTCTGCGTCATGTGAGCATGGTCAGCATTGACACCAGTGCGAAGGTCAAGGGCGGATGGGGATCGGCGAGCTCTCTGCGGCGACCGGGGTGCCGGCTCGGATGCTCCGCTACTACGAAGCTACGAAGCTACGAAGCGCAGGGGCTGGTCCGCCCCGTTCGAACTGCCAACGGCTACCCGCGGTACGACGACTGCGCGGCAAGGACAGTCCGCCCGATCCGCGGCCTGCTGACGGCCGGCCTCTCCACTGACGGGATCCGCCACCTGCTGCCGTGCGCGAACAGCGAGGCCCCGGACTTGGAGCCGTGCCAGGAGGTGCTCACCCCTCTGCGAGGCCGATCGACCGCGCTTGACGAGCGAAACGGCACACTCGCCGGAGCGCCCAATCCCTCGGGAAACGGTGGCCGACGTCGGAGGCGCAGAACCAGCAGCTGCGTGTGCGCGCCGGGCAGGCGAGCTCGGCGGCGATCGGCTCCGCCGAGCAAGCAACGACGGTCGAGGCGACGACGAGAAGCGGCGCGTCCACCGTCGAGCCGCGGGCGCCCGTGAGGGTGAGCCGGCCAGCCACCTCCGGCGTCTGGTCCGGCGGCGTGCGGGCCGAGGGATGTGGCGGTGCTGTCATCGGATGGCCTCCCGCATCGCGGTGACCGCGCGGTCGTGGGTCGGCACCGCCGCCCACCGAAGGGTCACGGTGAAACGGGCGCCTCCTCACTGAACACGGAGTGCAGGAGTTCGACGAACGCGGGCGCATCGGGTACCGACGCATCACCGATCCGATGAACAGGCACCGCCGGTGTCCACGAGTTCATGACGACTGCTCCCGACAGTGTCGCGACGTCGGACCGTCGGATGGGGTCCTCGCGCTGCGGGATGCCACGATGCGCAAGCTGACGCCGGAGAGCCTGCATGGTCGTGCCGGGCAGCATGCCGGCAACCGGCCAGATCACCGTCGTCCCGTCCCAGAACGCCAGGTTCCAGATGGTCGCCTCGCTGAGCCGACCCTGCCGGTCGACGAAGGCGGCGTCGTCGTAGCCCCGACCGACGGCTCGTCGCAGGAACCATGTCTTGGCGACCTCACCGACATGCTTGACGTGCGGCAGGACTCGTTCGTGCTCGACGACATCCAGCGCCAACGGCCCCACCGGCCCCAATGCCGGAGGCCCCGTGCGCACGAGCAGGTCCACGCCGCCGTCGTCGCCCCCGACCGTGAACTCGCCGTCGCTCGTGAAGGCCGTCGCAGTGAGCGACACGTCCCCCGGGCCGGCGAGTACCGCCGCACGCACGAGTGCTCGGACGTGCTCCACGTCGAGTGCCCGCCCGAACATCAGGGCGGTCGCCGCACGCAGTCGCTCCAGGTGCAGGTCGAGCGCACGGATGCGCCCGTCGCGCACCTGCATGGCCGTGAAGTGCGCATACCCGGAGAACGCGACTGGCGCGAGCTCATCCACGGTCGCCGGCTTCCCGTTGAGGTGGCACACGTAGGTCGCGCTGTCCTGCTCGGGCACCAACGCCCCGGCTCCGCCGGTCGCAGTGGGTACGGGCGATTTGCTAGCTTCCATGACGCCCAGCGAAGACGTTGACATCGTGTGAGAGTCAAGCCGCGACCGGGGAGAAGCGGGTGCGCATCGGCGAGCTGGCTCGGCGCAGCGGGGTGCCGCCGAGGCTTCTGCGGTACTACGAGGAGCAAGGGCTCCTGCCAGCCGGGCGGAGCTCGAACGGCTACCGCGAGTACGACGAGCAGGCCGTGACGACCGTGCGCCGGATCAGGGCGCTGCTGGACGCCGGCCTCTCCACAGCGGTGATCCGCCAGGTGCTGCCATGCACCCGCGGCGACGGCTCGACGTTCGACTGGTGCGCCGACCTGCGGGAGGCGCTGCAGCACGAGCTCGACGACCTCGACGCCCGGGTCCAGGACCTGCGGCGCCGTCGGGGCCTCCTCGCCACCTACATCCAGGGTTCTACCCCCGAGTCCGTTCCGTGACCGGTTGAGCGAGCCTGTCCCCGGCCACCACCCGCGACCGAGCAGGACGGCGACACGAGGGGTCTTCGGAGGTCTGGGCGTCACGGCGGGCACGAAGCCGACCCCGGAGATCGGCTCGGGCCCGGAGCGGCGAACCGGGGGTCACGAACCGCGCTGAAGCCGCTCTCGGGTTCGCGCCGGCGCGTAGTCCGGGGAACGACAACACCGTCCAGTACGGCCCGCACGACGAAGAGTCAGAGCTAGAGGCCATTCGGAACGTGGTCGCCACCGTCCAGCGCCTTCAGGAACAGGAACTCGTCGACGAGTTCGTCTCACTTTTCCGAGCCGACGCGATCTGGACCACCGGGCATGGCAAGCGCCTGTTCGGTCGGGACGCGATTGCCCAGTTCACCGCCACCGTGCTGCCGGGCTCGAGCGCGCACGGCCGAGCGACATACGACGTCGAGCATGTCTTGTTCATCCGACCGGACGTCGCGGCAGTCAAGGTTCACCAGCGCTACTTCGACCGCAACGGCGATCTCGACACCGAGGGGACACCGATGTACGTGATGGCCAAGGAAAGTGGGCGCTGGCTTCTCACGGCCAACCAAAACACGCCGGTCGTCAAGGCAGCTTTTGCCTCGCCAGTCCAGGCGAGTAGCGGGCAGGGCTTATCGGGCAGGGCGCCTCTGCGTCGGGCCGAGGGGTGCAGCGCGGTGTTCGGGCCGGTCGGTGGAGCCAGATCCGGCATGGAGACGACTCGCGTCCCTGGACAGCCTGAGCCTGGGCTTCCAGCCCGAGCAGTGGTCCCGACGGGCCGACCGGAGCACGTACTCCCCCGGAGTTTCGGGAGCAGGCCGTGGAGCCGGTCCGTGCGACCAAGAAGACGGTCGCCGAAGTCGCTCGTGACCGGCAACCAGGTCGAGGCTGACCGGGCGGAGCGGGGCGAGCCCGCGCCGGTGGCGACGTTCGGCTGTCGCTGGTCGTCGGCGTCCTCCGGCTGCGCCGCCACCCCGCCGCCCTCCGGCCGGGGTACGCCCGCAGCCTCCGTCGGTCGTCGCTGCACCGGCCCCGGCGCTGTGCTCCCGCACTATCGGCGGATCCGGTGCGACCACACGGGCGTCAGCCGACAGTGCGCCTGTGGCGGCCGCGGGCCTTCGCCGCACCGTCGACAGCACCGGCGCAATGAGCGGGTCGACGGTGCGCCGCCGACCGGGCCGGACTCACCGCCGCGTCGGTCACGACGACACGGGCACGGCCGTCGAATCGATGCCGACCCAGCTCCTCGCTGGCGGCGCGGGGCGCTGGCGGGGTGGGAACCCGAAGCCGGCGGGGTCCGACCGTCGCCGTGGGTGACCGGCCCAGGTTGGTAGGGGCGAGACAAAGCGCATCGCCGTGCGCGCTGCCACAAATCGCAAGCCGATCGCCAAGCACGGGTCCTCGCCGTTTCGAGGGAACAGCCATTCCCGCATCCCGTTGGCGTGGACAGCCCCGCCCCTCGAGGAGTGCGACATGGTTCGAGTGCCTTGGACGACCGCCAACGCCGCGAACGGTCCAGCCGTCGTCACGGCGTCGGAGTTCCGCCTGAGCACGGTGAGGCACGCCCTATCTTCCTGCTCGATGCCCTGCGGCTCCGGCGGCGAGCGTTGGCTGGGGACGGCGTGCTCGGAATGGCACTGGAGGTCCGCCCCTCCAAGCGAACGTCCCGGACGCTGTCGGCGTGGCGGGACCGCCCTGCGCTGGATGCGTTCGTCCGGACCCCGCCCCACCGAGCGTCGATGGTTTCGTCATCGCAAGGCGATGGCGGGTCTCACGTCACCTTCTGGACTGCCGACGAACTGCCGGTCAGCTGGTCGGACTCAACCGAGCGGCTGGCCGCAGTCAGGTCTGGTTGAGCCGCTTCGACGAGGCGCTTCCAGGGATCGACGTCCGATGCGTTTCGTCGCTCCCAGCAGCGTCGCCCGGTTCGAGCGGTGATGGACAAGAGAACGAGGTCGTCATGAATTCCGCGGCGGTTGCCGGCATCGCACTGATCGCACTGGGCCTGGTACTCACGCCCGGGCCGAACATGATCTACCTGGTGTCGCGTTCGATCACCCAGGGCCGCCGCGCGGGACTGGTCTCCCTCCTCGGTGTGGGAGCCGGTTTCCTGGTCTATCTGGGTGCCGCGACCGCGGGACTGACCACCGTCTTCATCGCCGTCCCGGCCGCGTACACCGCTCTCAAGTTCGCCGGTGCCGCGTATCTGCTGTACCTGGCCTGGCAAGCGATCCGCCCGGGCGGGGTGAATGCGTTCGCGCCGCGGCAGCTGGCACCCGACCGACCACGACGCCTCTTCGCGATGGGGCTGGTCACCAATCTCCTCAACCCCAAGATCGCGGTGCTCTACGTGTCACTGCTGCCGCAATTCATCGAGCCCGAACGTGGTTCGGTCGCTCTGCAGAGCCTCGCTCTGGGCGCCACGCAGATCGGCGTGGCACTGACCGTCAACGCGCTCATCGTCGTCTCCGCCGGAACGCTGGCTGCCTTCCTGGCCGCCCGCCCCGCCTGGCTACGCATCCAGCGGTACCTCATGGGCGGCGTCCTCGGTGCACTGGCGATTCATCTCATGGCCGAGCGCCGGCCGGCGACGGTGGGCTGAGTGCATGGACTGCGGAAGGGAGGTTGCTGGCGGCGTCCGCGAGCGGCAGGCCTCGGTGAGCCGGGCAGCCACAGCCGTGCCGGCCGGCCCGCCCTGGAGGAGCGCGCTGAGCGCTCGACGTTGCCCGCGCAGGGTGTATGTGTGCCGGAAAGGATGGTGGCGTCTTCAGGGGATCTGCCGGCACCGATCGAGTTGGGGCAGCTCCTGGGCAGACCGGGACGATCAGCTGCGCGGCAGCACTCCGCCTTCGACCCCATGCCCATGGTGCCCCGCCGGCCATGCGCTCCGTGTTGACCGCTGACCTCCGGACCCGACCGGTGCTCCTCGCACGGTGGAGGCGCGAGTGCGCCTTCTCGTCTCCCCGACGCCCGGCGGCGGCGCGGCCCGGCCGTCTCCCACGTCAACGCGCATCGGCCGCGGGGCCGTACCGACTGCGCACTGCGGACAAACGATGACGTCGTCTCCTCACGGAGACCCATACGGACACGGGATCCGGGGGACGGTCCCGGGGCCACACCGGCCGACCGACCCGGGTGCGGACCTGCCCGACGCGAGCGCCCCCTCCGTCGAGTGGTGGCTCACCGAGCGCGGCGCCGATCACGCCGGCATGGGCAGCTTCTCGAATGAATCCAGCTATCCATGGCCGTCGTGGGAGAGAGCGGTCGTAGCTCCCCCTGCGCGTCACGGTCGAGGCGGACCTACCTCGCGCCCTGGCCAGGACCGCGGTCGGGGCAAGCCACGCCACCCGAGCAGGCCACCCGGTGGAGCGCCGGTTCCCCCGGGACGGGACCCCGCCGACGACCCCTGACGCGAAGCATCTCCCCGCCCGGCGGGAGGTTTCCAGCACGTGCAGACGCAGGTGCGGGGGCGACTGGCCGGCGATCGACCCGGCCGGTGCGCCCCGCCAGCAGAAGTCCGACGGCAGCCATGGCAGCCAGCGCAGTGGCAGCCAGCGGCAGAGTCGCGACCGAGGAGGCCGCCACCAGCGCACTTCCCAGGGCCGCACCGGCGGCGATCCCGAGATTGAAGGTGATGGGAAGGACAGCGCCGGCAGTGTCCCGGTGCTGGACGTCTGCGGCACGCATGATCGCGGTCTGCACCGCCGGCCCGACGGCCCCGACGGCAGTCCCCCAGACGATCATGATGGCCACGTCGGCGGCCGGATGGTTCCCGAGCTTCGCGGTGAACGCCAGCGATGCGGCGAGGAGTGCGGCCACCGCGACGAGAGTTCCGTCGGGGAACCTCTCACCCATCCGGGCGACCAGCGCAACACCCCCGGCGCCGGCCAGGCCGAACATCAGCAGGAGTGCCGCGGTGGACACCTCGCTCCCCCGGGCGGCCAGGGTGGCCGTCACGAAGGTGAAGGCTACGAAGTGTGCGGCGAGCACCAGACCACCCAGCCCGCCGAGCGCGAAGACTGGCCACAGCGGCCGCCCCGACCCCGCGCCGGCATGGTCCGCCCGGTCCCGGGTCGAGCGAGGAGCAGCGGGTAGCAGCATGGCGACCGCAGCCATGACGAGGAGGGTCAGCACGAAGAGTGCGAGGAAGGCGGCCCGCCAACCCCACCAGTCGGCCGCGGCGTTGCCCGCCGGGACCGCGAGGATCGTTCCGGCAGTCGCGCCGGCGAGGACGATGGCCGTCGCGCGGGCCAGGCGGGTCGCCGGCACAAGGTCGGCCGACTGTGCGTTGACCGTCGCCCAGAGCAGCCCGGTCGCCGCTGCGCCGACCACGCGAGCCGCGGCGGCCATGTGGAAGGCCGTGCTCAGCGCCGTCATGAGATGGGCCAGGCTGACGACCCCGAGCGCCGCGACGATCACCCGCCGGCGGTCGAACCGGACGGCCAGGCGGGCGAGAGGCAAGGTCGTGACGACGACGACCGCCGCCCAGAGGGATACCAGCAGCCCGACCTGTGAGACCGGCACGTCCAACGCGGTCGCCATGTGCGGCAGAACGGCGGTGGGCAGCATCTCGCCAGTGACGACGACGAAAGTCGTGGCAGAGAGCGTCAGCAGCGCTCCCCAGGGCATCCGTGGGCTCGGCTGAGTCACAGCCGGGACGATAGACTTTGACATCAATGTCAATGTCAAGGACCGGGGACATGAAGATCGGTGAGCTCTCGCGGCGGACGGGCGTTGCCCCGCGACTGTTGCGCTACTACGAGCAACAGGGGATCGTCCAGGCGGCCCGGTCCGATAACGGGTATCGCAACTACACCGAAGAGGACGTAGCTCGCGTCCAGCGGGTGGCCTTGCTGGTGCGGTCGGGCGTCCCCACCCGCCTCGTTCGGGCCATCCTCGACCTCGAAGGCCCGGAAGCAGCGGAGCTGGCCGGAACCTGCACGGCAGAGGCAGCCAGAACCCTGGCAGCGGAGCTCCAGGAGCTCGACGCGCGCATCGGCTGCCTGCAGCGCAGCCGGGAGACGATCCGCGGCTTCCTCGCTAGAGCCGGACACGGTGCGGTGCTGCCGCCATCGCTAGCCGGGGATGAAGCCGACCGGCAGGACGGGTCCAGGGGCGACGCACTGGGATCTGCCGTGTGACCGCTACCGACCGCTGGGCAGGAGAGAGCCCTGCTCACGATGGCCCGGACGTGGCGGGGTCGGCCTTCCGGTCGTTGAGGAGCAGGGCGAGGCACAGGCCGTGGGACAACGCGAGGAATGCCTCGATCGCATGGCGGGCGTCTGTGTCCGGGCCAGTTCGGCGACCCTGTCGCGCCAGCGCCGCGCAACGGGTCGCAGGGCGGGTCGGCGTGCGGCGAGGGTCGACAGTTGCCGCTCAGCGAGGGCCCGCTCACGTCCGGGGCCGACGGATTCGGCGATGATCGACCCCGTGGGAACGGCGACGTGCCCACGGGTCGGCCGCCGGCCGCCGGCCGCCGACGACGACGTGTCGAGGCTCCCCGCCGACTCTCGCGTCGTGGCAGGTGCCCAGCGGTTCTCGTCCATGCGCAACTGTCGGTTGCGCGTCCCCCGTCGTCGGAGGGCGGCCCTGCGGACGCCAGCGCGCGGATCAGCTCCTCCCCCACGTCCGTGAGGGGGTGGACGACCTCGGGAGGCACGTCGGGGAAGACCTCCCGGTGGACGACGCCGTCCCGCTCCAGGGGGCCGGCCCCGCGCAGCCACGAGGGCGGCGTCCCTAGACCGTCGGGTCGCCTTCCGGCACCTCGGTCGCGATGACCTCGGCCACCTCCGCGTCGTCGCCGGACAGCCCCTCGGCCTCCTCGTGCCTGTCGTGGAATGCCAGCCACTGCATACCGAGAGCCTCGCGCTGCTCCTCGTCCACGGCCTCTTTGAAGGGAGGGAAGAAGTCCGTCTCCTCCTCGGCCATGTGGTCGGCGTTGACCTGTCGCGCGTTCCGCACCGCCTCCCACCAACCGTCGCTGCCGACCTCGTGCTCCCCGACTGCGGCCGCGGCGTGCCGGATCTCGTTGTGGTCGTGCACGCCCTCCGCCGTCTCCTGCTCGCCGTCCGCCTCCTGCGCGAGCAGCGGGTAGAACAGCTGCTCCTCGGCCACGGCGTGCACCTCGAGCTTGGCGTGCAGCGCCTCCCAGGCGGCGGCGAGCTCCTCGGCGGGCAGGTCGTCGAGCGCGGTGAACTCCCGCCGGAAGACCTCGTGCTCGGCCAGGACGAGGGCAGTGATCTCGAAGTCGGACATGGCGGACCTCTTACCCGCATCAAGGGCATGCACGCTGTGCGCGCCACCGCGGCGTGCAGGCCTGCCGGGCGGGACGGAACCGATCTTGCTCCCCGTGCCGTCCTCCGGTCATGGACACCGTTCCCGCCCGGATCCAGCCGCAGCACCGACCGGCCGCATCGCACATCGACGCTGGTCGGCCGGAGAGGCGATTTGCGGTCCCCCTCGTGCGGCGCTTCCTCGCTCCTGCCTCGCTGGCCCTCGCGCTCCTCGTCGGCTGCACGGGCCCGTCCGGCGGGGAGGCGCAGAGCGCCGCGGACGGCGCCGGCGGGGAGGTCGTTCCCGTACCGGCGGCCCCGGGCACCGGCGAGAGCGCGCCGGACCAGGACGACCGGCAGGTGGTCACGACCGCCACCGCCGCGCTGGCCGTCGACGACCCGGCCGAGGGTGCCCAGCAGATCAGCGAGCTGGCCGAATCCGCCGGCGGCCGCGTCGAGGAGCGCAGCGTGCAGGCCACCTCCGGCGAGGACGGCGTCGACGGGGTCGTCGCCGATCTCGTCCTCCGGGTGCCGGCCGCGGAACTGACCGGGCTGCTGGCCGACCTGGAGGACCTCGGGGACGTGGCCAGCGTGTCGGTGTCCCGATCCGACGTGACCGCCACCGTGGTCGACCTGGACGCCCGCATCTCGGCGCTGCAGACGTCGGTGGCGCGACTGCTGGCCCTGATGGACGACGCGGCCACCACCGAGGCCCTCCTGGAGGCTGAGCAGGCGCTCTCCGAGCGGCAGCAGGAGCTGGAGGCGCTGCAGTCCCGGCGGGCGGCGCTGGCCGACCAGGTGGAGCTGTCGACGCTCCGCGTCCACCTGGAGCCCTACGGCGTGGCGCCGGCCGGCGGGCCGGACGGCTTCCTCGACGGGCTGGGCACCGGATGGCGGTCGCTGGTCGCGGCCCTGGGCGGAACCGTCGTCGTGCTCGGCGTCCTGCTGCCCTGGCTGGCCGTCACGGCGGTGGTGGCCGGCGGCATCCTGGTAGCGATCCGGCGCGTGCGGCGGCGGGCCGCGACCCCGGCACCGGCAGGACCCGCGTCCGAGGCGCCGGCACCGGCGGCCCCGCCGCAGGAGTGAGCGGTCGGCGCCGCCGTCACTGCGGCGCGGCCGAGGCCTCCGCCTCCGGGGCGGCACCGGCGGGGGCGGGCACGGTCACCTCGTCGACGAAGCAGTAGCCCCAGCTCTCCCCCGGTTCGGCCGAGGCGATCAGCGGGTGGTCGTCGGCGGTGGCGTGCGCGCGGGCGTGGCGGCGCGGCGAGGAGTCGCAGCAGCCCACGTAGCCGCAGCTCAGGCAGGTGCGCAGGTGCACCCACTCGGTGCCCTCCTGCAGGCAGCCGACGCAGCCGGACGCCTGGGGCAGCACCGGCACCGACGCCGCACCGTGCCCGCAGCCGCTGCCCTCCGGCCACGCGTACCGGACCACCCGGCCGGTGTCGACGACGGTCCGCCCGCGGCTCGGGTGCTCGACCGGGTGCCCCAGCTCGGTGAGCACCGAGCGCAGCAGCGCCTGACCCGAGAGCCGGTCCCGGTCGAGGATGTGGTCGGCGCCGGCGTCGGCCAGCTCGGCGACGTCGACCGCACCCAGCGGGCGCGTCATGATCGGCGCGGTGGTGGCCGCGCGGGCCGCAGCGACCACCCGCACCGCCTGCTCGGGGTCGTCCTCGGCGACGACGGCGAGGCGCGCCGCGGGGACCCCGGCCACCCGCAGCACCTCCCCCTTCGTCGGGTCGCCGCGCACCACGGTGTGCCCGGCGGCCTCCGCCTCGGCCGCCCCGTCGGGGTTGAGCGTCGTCATCACCACGCCCACCTCCCGGTCGCGCAGCGTGGCCGCGAGCTCCAGCGCCGTGGGGCCCCACCCGATGATCGCCACGTGGTCCCGCGGGCCGTCGCCGTCGGGCGCCGCCTCCTCCGCTGAGGCGGGCGCGGCGCCGCGCGAGCGGTCCAGCCGCGCCGCCGCCGCGGCCAGCTGCGGGGTGACCAGCATGAGCAGCACCGTCGCGGCGACGGCGACCTGCGCGCCGTCGTCGGCCAGCCCGAGCGGCGCCAGCCCTGCAGCCGTGCCCACGGTGAGCAGCACGAAGGAGAACTCCCCGACCTGCGCCAGCAGCAGCCCGGTCGCGCCCGCGGTGCGCAGCCGGATGCCGACGGCGGTGGCGGCGACGGTGGTGGTCAGCGTCTTCAGCACCAGCGCCCCCGCGGCCACCCCCAGCACGAGGGACAGGTTGGCGAGCATGAAGCGCAGGTCGAGCAGCATGCCCACCGAGACGAAGAAGACCGCGCTGAACACGATCTGCAGCGGCAGCACCTCGGCGAGGGCCTGCGTGCTGGCCCGGCTCTCGCTGACCACCAGACCGGCGAGGAACGCCCCTAGCGACACGCTCACCCCGGCCAGCGCGGTCAGGTAGGCGGTGCCGAAGCAGATGGCGACGATCGCGAGCAGGAACACCTCCGGCGAGCAGGTGCGGGCCACCACGTCCAGCAGCGCGGGCATCACCCGGCGGGCCAGCACCAGTACCGCGACGATGACCCCGACCGCGGTGAGCACCGCCCACACCAGCGAGCCGCCCGCGGAGCCGCCGCCGTCCGCGGTCGGGCCGAGCAGCGGCACGACCAGCACCATGGCCACGACCGCGAGGTCCTGGGCGATGAGCACCGCCAGCGCCAGGCGGCCGCGGACGGCGGAGCTCTCCCGCCGCTCCCCCAGCAGCTTGAGCACGATGGCCGTGGACGACAGTGCCAGCAGGAACCCGGTGAACAGTCCGTCGCGCCATCCGCCGCCCAGCGCCAGGGTCAAGCCCAGCCCGGCTCCGGTGGCGAGCACCAGCTGCAGCCCGCCGGCGACGGCGATCCACGTCCAGACCCGGGCCAGGCGCTCCAGCGAGAACTCGATCCCGATGGTGAACAGCAGCAGGATGACGCCGATGTCCGCGGCGGCCTCCACGGCCTCGCTGCTGTCCACCACGCCCAGCTGGGCCGGGCCGATCAGCACGCCCGCCACCAGGAACCCGACGATCGGGACGACGCGGGCCCGGGCCGACAGGTACCCGATCACCGCGGCGGCGACCACCAGCGCCGCGGTCGGACCCAGGTAGCCCGGCACCTCGCCGGCCGCGATGACGAGGTCTGTCTCGGGCGCCATGCCCGACATCATGCGCGCCGCCGCGGCATCTTCCCAGGCCGGCCGGTCGGCGGGAATCCGTGGTCGGCGGCGGCGTTGCACAGCGGCGGACAGCAGGCAGCCGGCGGAGGGAGTCGCCCGTGACGTCACCTGCCGCGGCGGCGACCGGCCTGCGCATGGGCACGGCCCAGGGGCGCTGGGTCCTGCTCGCGACCGTCCTCGGCTCGGGCGTGGCGATGCTGGACGCCACGGTCGTCAACGTGGCCCTCGAGCGGATCGGCGCCGACCTGGGCGCGGACTTCGCCGGGCTGCAGTGGACGGTCAACGCCTACACGCTCACCCTCGCCGCGCTGATCCTGCTGGGCGGATCGCTCAGCGACCGGTACGGGCGGCGCCGAATCTTCGTCGTCGGCGTCTGCTGGTTCGCCCTCGCCTCGCTGCTGTGCGGCCTGGCCCCGGACGTCGGCACGCTCGTCGCCGCCCGCGCCCTGCAAGGAGTCGGCGGGGCTTTGCTGACGCCGGGCAGCCTGGCGATCATCTCGGCGTCGTTCTCGGGGCCCGACCGCGCCGCCGCCGTCGGCGCCTGGTCGGGGTTCTCCGGGATCGCCGCGGCGGTCGGGCCGTTCGTCGGCGGCTGGCTGGTCGAGTGGAGCTGGCGGGCCGTCTTCCTCGTCAACCTGCCGGTGACGGCCGTGGTCATCGCCGTCGTCGTGCGGCACGTCCCCGAGTCCCGCGACTCGGCAGCCGCCCCGCGGCTGGACTGGGGCGGGACGGCGCTGGTCGTCACGGGGCTCGGCGCCCTGACCTACGCCCTCACCGCCGCCGGGGACGCGGGGGCGAGCGCGGGCACCTGGCTGTGGGCCGCGGTCGGGGCCCTCGCCCTGGCGGCGTTCGTCGGGGTCGAGCGCCGTTCACGGCACCCGCTGGTCCCCCCGGCGCTCTTCGCCGACCGGCAGTTCACGGCCGCCAACGCCGTGACCTTCTTCGTCTACGCGGCGCTCGGTGCGCTGTTCGTGCTGCTCGTCCTGCAGCTGCAGGTGGTCTCCGGGTTCAGCCCGCTGCTGGCCGGCACCGCGCTCCTGCCGGTCACCGTCCTGATGCTGCTGTTCTCCGCCCGTGCCGGGGCGCTGGCCCAGCGGATCGGGCCGCGCGCCCTGCTCACCGGCGGACCGGCCGTGGCGGCGGCCGGAGTCCTGCTGATGCTCCGGATCGGTGAGGACGCCTCCTACCTGCGCGACGTGCTCCCGGCCGTGGCGCTCTTCGGCGCGGGCCTCACGCTGCTGGTGGCCCCGCTGACCGCCACCGTGCTCGCCTCCGCCGCCGACCGCCACGCCGGCGTGGCGTCGGGGGTCAACAACGCGGTGGCCCGCGCCGCCGGCCTGCTCGCCGTCGCGGTCGTCCCCGTCGCCGCCGGGCTCGGCGGCGCCGACTACGCCGATCCGCTCGTGTTCGCCGACGGCTTCCGCACCGCGATGCTCATCCTGGCCGGGCTGCTGGCCGCCGGCGCGCTCGTCGCGGCCGCGTACGTCCGGCGACCGCTGAGCGCTCCAGGGGCGGTCGGTGCACCGGAGGGGGCCGACCCGCCGGCACCGACCGGAGGCGCCGCCCCGTCCTGATTCCCTCGGCCAGCCGCCGCCGAGCATCCGCCCGCACCGCCGCGCGGACGACTCTGTCCCGAACCACCGGCCGGGGTGTAGCCAGGAGTCATGGACGACGCAGCCGACCGGCTCGTGCTGGGGCGCGCGGCCGTCGATCGCCGCTCCTGGGAGGAGGCCTGCACCCTGCTGCTCGCCGTGGACGCGCAGGGCGGGCTCCAGGACGCGGAGGATCTCCAGCGGCTGGCGCTCAGCGCCCAGCTGACCCGCCGCGACCAGGTCGCCGAAGCCGCGTGGGAGCGGGCGTACCAGGCGTTCGCCGACCGCGGCGACGTGCTGCCTGCGGCCCGGTGCGCGTTCTGGCTCGGCCTGGTGCTGATCTCGGCCCGCGGCGCGGAGGCGCGCGGCAGCGGCTGGCTCGCCCGGGCCCACCGGGTGGTCGAGGAGGGCGCGCCACGTGACTGCGCCGAGCGGGGCTACCTGCTGCTCCCCGAGGGGCTGCGCGAGCTGGACCACGGGCATCCGGCGGCGGCGCACCGGGTGTTCGCACGGGCCACCTCGATCGGCCGGCGGTTCGGGGACGTCGATCTGGCGGCGCTCGGTTGCCTCGGGCAGGGCCAGGCGCTGATCCGGGACGGCGACGCTGCCCGCGGGCTGGCACAGCTCGACGAGGCGATGGTGGCAGTCCAGGCCGGACGCGTCTCGCCGGTCGCAGCCGGGGTCGTCTACTGCGCCGTGATCCTGGCCTGCCAGCAGCTCCTCGACCTGCGGCGGGCCCAGCAGTGGACGGCCGCGCTGGACGGGTGGTGCGAGGCGCAGGGAGGTCTCGTCCCCTTCCGGGGGCAGTGCCTCGTGCACCGGTCGGAGCTGGCCCAGTGGCGGGGCGACTGGGCCAAGGCCGTCGTGGAGGCCCACCGGGCCTGCCGCTGGCTGTCGGACCCACCGGACCCCGCGGCCGGGATGGCGCACTACCAGCGCGCCGAACTGCACCGGTTGCGCGGCGACCACGCCGCCGCCGAGGCCGACTTCCTGCAGGCGGTGGCCCTGGGCTCCGACCCGCACCCGGGGCTGGCGCTGCTGCGGCTGGCCCAGGGACGCACGCGGACGGCGGTGGCCGCCATCCGCTGCGCCGTCGACCGGGGGCCCCCCGGCCCTCGGGGCGTCGTCGACGAGGTGCGCGCGCCGCGGCCGCGGGCGGAGCTGCTGGCTGCCGCCGTCGAGATCATGCTGGCGGCGGGGGACGTCGAGGCGGCGCGGACCGCCTGCGTCGAGCTGGACGGCATCGCGGACGCCGTCGGCACGAGCGTCCTCCTGGCGACCGCCGCGCGCGCCCGGGGAGCGGTGTCGCTCGCCGAGGGCGGGTACCGGCCGGCGCTGGACGACCTGTCGGACGCCCTGTCGACCTGGACAATGCTCCCCGCCCCCTACGAGGCCGCCCGGACCCGCATCCTGATCGCCCGGGCCCTGCGGGCGCTCGGTGACGAGGACACGGCCGCCGTGGAGGTGGCCGCGGCGCTGCGCGTCTTCGCGGCGGTCGGCGCCACGCCCGACCTCGGGCGCCCGGAACCCGCTCCGCCGGACGCGGCGGCAGGGCTGACACCCCGCGAGCTCGACGTGATCCGCCTCGTGGCAGCAGGGCGCACCAACCGGGAGATCGCCGAACAGCTGGTCATCAGCGACAAGACCGTGGCCCGGCACCTGCACAACGTCTTCACCAAGCTGGCACTCCCCAACCGGTCCGCGGCGACGGCGTACGCGTACGAGCACGACCTGGTGTAGGCGCCTGCACCGAACGGTGCAGGCGCGCACCCCCGCCCAGTTGCACCATCTGGTCGATGCCGGGCCGGTGCCGCCGTTCCTAGCGTGAGCAGACGCCACCGCAGCTGCCGCAAGGAGGAGTCCGTGACCCACCTCGGAGAACACGCCGTCGTGCTCGGTGCCGGCATGGCCGGGCTGGTGCACGCAGTGCCGCTGGCCCGGCGCTTCGACCGCGTCACGCTGGTCGACCGGGACGTGCTGCCCGAAGGTCCCGCGGACCGCCGCGGGGTACCCCAGGGGCAGCACATCCACCTGCTCGTCCCGGGCGGGCTGACCCGGCTGGAGCAACTGCTGCCCGGGATCGTCGACGACCTCGCCGCCGGCGGAGCCCACGTCATCCCGGCGCCGGAGTGGCGCTTCCACATGGGCGGCGGCCAGCTGGACCTGACCGGGTCGGAGCTCTGCATCACCGGAGCGACCCGGCCGCTGATCGAGGGCGTCGTCCGCGACCGCGTCCGGGCGCTCGACGGGGTCGAGGTGCTCGACGGCTGGGCCGCCCGCGGCCTGCGGACGACCGCGGACCGGACGCGTGTCACGGGAGTGCGGCTGCGGTCGGAGGCGGACACCGGGGAGGAGCGGACGCTGGACGCCGACCTGGTGGTCGACACCACGGGCCGCGGCTCGCGGTCGCCGCACTGGCTCGCCGAGCTGGGCTACGAGCTCCCCGCCGAGGAGCGGCTGAAGGTCGACGTGCACTACACCACGCGGCTGTTCCGCCGGGACCCCGCCGACCTGGGCGGTGGCCGCAACGTACTGATCGACGTCCCCCCAGGCGGTCGCAGGGGCGCGGCAGCGCTCGCCGTCGAGGAGGGCCGGTGGCTGGTCACCCTCATCGGGATGCTCGGGGAGCGTCCCCCGGCGGACCTGGCCGGCTTCACCGACTACGCGGCCAGCCTGTGGAGCTCCGACCTGCACGACGTCGTCGCCGGCGCCGAGCCGGTGGGGGACGCCGTGCGAACGGCCTTCCCCGCCTTCTCCCGGCGGCGGTACGACCGGCTGCGCCGCCTGCCCGAGCGCTACCTCGTCGCCGGCGACGCGGTCTGCTCCTTCGACCCCCGGTTCGGACAGGGCATGACCGTGGCGATCATCGAGGCCCTGGAACTGGCGCGCGTCCTGGACGCGCACGGCCTGGACCACGTCGGCCTCCGGACGCTGTCGGCCGCGCGGTGGGCGGTTCAGGACGCGTGGGACCTCGCCACCGGCTCCGACCTGGCGCACCCGGACGTCGACGGACCACGGCCGGTGTCCTGGCGGCTCACCACCGCCTACCTGCAGCGTCTGCTCCCGGCGGCTCATCACGATCCGCAGGTGGCCGAGGCGTTCATCCGGGTCGTCGGGATGCTTTCTCGACCGCAGGCGCTCACGCACCCGCGGCTGCTCGGGCGGGTCCTGCTCGACTCTCGGCGCACCCGGCGGGGAACTGACCGGCGGCGCCGGCGCAGGATGCCCGCTCCGGTCGATGCCTGACGTCCTCCGCTCCGGACAGTGGTGCTGCCGGCGCCTGACCGTCTCGGCGGCGGCCAACCCGTTGCCGGGAGGGCCGTGACCGGTGCTTCACGCGGCCTCCCCCGCAGCGCGCCCCGGAGGATCAGCGCGGCCGGCGCGCGGCCTGCCGCACCGCCCAGCCGCCGGCCGCGTCGGCGGCCCGGCGCCACAGCGGCGCCCGCTGCTGCTCCAGGCGCGCCAGCCGGGCCTCCAGCTCGACGACCCGTGTCGCGTCCGCGCCGACGACCCGGGGGCGCGCGGCCAGCGTGGTCAGCCCCTCGACGAGCCCGGTGACCAGCTGGTTGACGTCCTCCGGCCCTAGCCGGGCCGTCCCGACGCAGGTCTCCCCGCGCCAGAGGCTCAGGTTGACCAGGCCGTTCTCGGTGTGCGTCGAGACCCGGACCGCCCGGCCCTCACCGCGCGCATCCCACGCCCATCGCCCGTTCACGGGTGGCACCGCCGTCATCGCCCCAGGGTGGGCACCGGGCAGGACCGGGTCAAGCGGACGCTGAACGTGTCGGCCCCGGTGCGGCAGCCCCGGCGGCTACAGCTTCGTCGGCAGCCCGAGCGCGGCGAACAGCTCGCAGTCGAGGTTCAGGAAGCTGGAGATGTGGGCGATCCGGCCGTCCTCGATCTCCAGCACGTGCAGGCCCCACGGCACGTGCCCACCGCCCTCGGCCGGGCGGTACTGGGCGACCGCCGGCGTGGCGTTCGCCGAGGTCTCGATCAGCCGGGAGCCCTTGCACCCCGCCCCGGGCCCCAGCATCCAGGTGCCGATGTCGTCGCGCCCGCGCAGCCACATCTCGAACGGCGGCATGTGCTGGGTGGCGTCCTCGTGCAGCAGCTGCACGAACGCGTCGATGTCGTAGCGCTCGAAGGCGTCGAGGTAGCGGGCCAGCAGCGCGCGGTCCTCGTCGTCGAGGGTGCGCGGCGCGGGGCGCCCACCCACGTCGGCGAGCGTCGCCCGGGCGCGCTGCAGCGCGCTGTTCACCGAGGCCACGGTGGTGTCGAGCAGCTCGGCCACCTCGTCGGCCTTCCAGCGCAGCACCTCGCGCAGGATCAGCACCGCCCGCTGCCTGGGCGGCAGGTGCTGCAGGGCGGCGACGAAGGCCAGCCGCACCGACTCGCGGGCCACGGCCTGCTCGGCCGGGTCGCCGTCCTCGGGGAGCACCTGGCGGTCGAGCACCGGCTCGATCCACGCCGACGCCGGCTTGCGGCCGGCCAGCGACGCCGGGACCGGCGGATAGGGCGACCCCGCGAGGTCCATCGGCAGGGCGCGGCGCGACCGGCCGTTGAGCGCGTCGAGGCAGACGTTCGTCGCGATCCGGTACAGCCACGAGCGGACCGCCGAGCGGCCCTCGAAGTCTCCGAGCCCGCGCCAGGCGCGGACCATCGTCTCCTGCACCGCGTCCTCGGCGTCGAACACCGAGCCGAGCATCCGGTAGCAGTAACCGGTGAGCTCACGGCGGTGCTCGAGCAGCCTGGGGTCGAGCTGGTCGGCGGGGCCGATGACGGCACTGGTCACAGGAGGTCACTCCTCGCGGGGTCGATGTGTGCGTCAGCACACCACAGGCCCCCGACAGAACGGGAGCCCCGGCGCGACGAGCGCTCCGGGGCTCCCGCCCGCTCCCACCCGGGTCGGGCGGGTCGGTGTCAGGGCGTCACGGGATCAGCGGCTCACCGTCGCGGACGAGCTGCCAGTTCTCGACGAAGAACTCCGCCGGGTCGATCACGCCCTCCTGCTGGGCGCGCTCGATGAGCAGCTGCCGGATCTCCAGCTGCTCGTTGTAGACCACCGGCGCGGTGCTGATCGCGGGGAAGTTGCCGCCCCCGCTGCGGCGGTAGTTGTTGACCGCCACGACGAACCGGTCGTCGTCGCCCACCGGCGCCCCTTCGTAGGAGAGCCCGACGATGCGGGAGCCGGCCGGCTGGGACACGTCGATGTCGTAGTCGACGCCGGAGAGGACGTCGTAGTTGTAGTCGGGGATCCCGTTCGGGAAGCCGTCCACGACCGCGTTGGTGATCGTCTCCGGGTCGACGTCCCCGGTGGCCGGCACCTGCTGGAAGTACCGGGCGGAGAACTTCAGGTACTCCTTCAACTGGGCCCCGGTGAGCTCCACGGCCTCGAGGGTGTTGTCGTAGATGTAGAGCCCGGCGATGTCGCGGACGGTGACGTCACCGGCCGGGAACACGGCCTCCCGGCTGAACGGCGCCGCGATCGACAGCACCGGAAGGTCGGCCCGGTCGGTGCCCTCCAGGGCGGCGGCCACGGTGTCGGTCTGCACGTCCTGGATGAAGTCCAGGATCGCGGTGTCCTCGTACCGGCTGGTCGCCGCGGAGAGCTCTTCCGCCGAGGTGGCCACCACCTGGTTGACGTACTCCACCGTCTTCTGGTGCGCCTCCGCCGTGGCGGCCAGCACCTCGGCCGACTCCTCGACCCCCGCGGTGCTCAGCGCCTGTGCGGACGTGCCGACGACGTCCCACTTCCCGCGGACCTGCTGCAGCTCGATGTCGACCTGCGAGACGGTGGCGCCCCAGCGGTAGGGCTGGGTGAGCAGCACGTCCTCGCCGGTGACCTCGTTCGTCACGACCTGGGAGGGGGCGTTCTGGTGCGTGTGGCCGACCACCATGGCGTCGATGCCCGGCACGGTCCGGGCGATGACGTCCGAGGGGTTCTCGGTCGGCACCTCGGGGCCGTAGGACGACGTCCCACCGACCCCGGCGTGCGACAGGACGACGACGACGTCGGCCTTCCGGTCGACGACCGGGACCCAGCGCTGCGCCGCCTCCACCATGTCCTGGAACGCCACGCGACCCTCGACGTTGTTCTTGTCCCAGATCGCCGAGCCGGGGGTGGTCAGGCCGATGATGCCGACCTTGACCGGCTTGTGGCCGGGCACGCGCATCTGCTTGATCGTGTACGGCGGCAGGTAGGGCTGCCGCGACGGCTCGTGCAGCACGTTGGCCCCGAGCACCGGGTGGTCGACGTCGCGGACGTAGCGCCGCAGCAGGTCCAGGCCGTAGTTGAACTCGTGGTTGCCGACGACCTGGGCGTCGTAGCCGATCACGTCGAAGGCGGCCGCCATCGGGTGCTCGACGCGGGTCCGGGTGACCGGCTCCTGCTTGGCGTAGTAGTAGGTCAGCGGCGTGCCCTGCAGGAAGTCGCCGTTGTCGACCACGAAGACGCTGTCCTCGCCGCGCTCGGCGCGCACCGAGTCGACGACCGTGGCCACCTTCGCCAGCCCGGTCTCGAAGCCGGCCCGCTCCGAGTAGGGCCGGTCGGCGAAGTAGTCCCAGTTCTGCACGCGCCCGTGCAGGTCGGTGGTGGCCAGCATGGTCAGCGTCAGGTCGTCCGCCGTGCCGGGCGCCGCCGCGGCGGGGCTCATGGTCGCCATGGTCAGCGCCGCCGCGGCAGCCGCCACGGACAGCGTGGTCCGCCGTCTCATCCGGTCGTTCCTCTCCATCGGTGGTCCCCGTGACCGTGCGCAGGGGATCCGGGAGGGGACGCTAAGGACCGGTGCTGACAGCCGAGCGAACGGTCTGCGGCCTACTGGTAACTGATCAGCTGCGGATCGGGCTCCACCTGCTCGATCGTCTGCTCCGGCGTGAGCATCGGGATGTCCTCGTCGTAGAAGTTCTTCCAGCCCCACCACAGGCCCTCGGGGGCGTCCCGCCGCAGCGTCGCCCACGTGCTCTGCTTGGCGCCCTGCCCGCCCTGGCCGTCGGCGTGCACCATCACGGCCAGCTCGTCGCGGCTGAGGTCCACCCGCTCACGGCCCGGGATCATGTCGAGCCGGAACTGGTGCAGCACCAGCAGCTTCTGCGGCAGCTGGTTGTCGCGGGTGAGGTCGGCCAGCCAGTGCACCACCCGGTTGACCTCCTCGACGTCCACCGACCCGATCTGCCGCAGGTGCACCTCGTTCGGGCCCAGCCGCCACTCCGGGTCCAGGGCCAGGCCGACGTGCGGCTCCTCCAGCAGCGACCGGTAGAGCTCGGCCTGGGTCACGAAGTCGGTACGCCCCGGCTGCAGGTCGAGGACGACGTACAGCCCGGCCTCACCGGCCGCGTCCACCCACGGCCGCAGGAACTCCGGATCGGCCTCCGCGGAGTAGTCGCCGTCGGGCCCGGCCGAGGCCGAGGCGATGGTCGCGATGATCTCGAAGGCCGGCACCACCGTCTCCTCGACCAGCGGCTCGTAGGGCGCCGCGTGCGCCCGCGCCCGCTCGACGGCGGCGTCGACCGGCTGCTCGCCCATGAGACCGAGCGCCGCGGTGCCGGGGTGCCCGTAGAGGGCCACGAGGAGCTTGCCGGGGAAGAGCGTCTGGCCGCCGCCGGGGAGCTCCACCCCGGTGGCGGCGGTCTCCACCTTCCAGTCCAGGCCGTCCTCGGCGGCGAACCCCGCGCCGAGGGCGACGACCGCCTCGGGCTGCGCCTCGCCGAGGGCGCCTACGACGTCGGCCGAGGCCCGGGGGTCGGTGCTGCCCCCGGTCAGCAGCACCTGGGCACCGGCCGCGCGGGCCGTCGCGATGCCGGCCACCGAACCGGGCTCGCCCGAGGCGAGCACGACCGTGTCCTCGAGCGGTTCGGGGCGGGCCGTCTCGGGGAGCTCCGCGTCGGAGCCCTCCTCACCGGTCTCCTCCGCGGTCTGCCCCGCCGACCCGCCGCTGCCGCCCTCCGGCTGCAGCGCGGCGGGTTGCTCGGGGTCCAGCCCCGCCACGGCCGCGGCCTCGCCGTCGGCCGGGACGGGATCGCCCTCGGCGAGGTCGACGCCGGTCGCGGCGGCGACCGCCTCGGCGTCCGCCTGGACCGTCACCACTTCCGGCCCCGCACCCTCCGGCAGGGCGACGTCCCCGACGGCCAGCACGGTGCCCGTGCCCAGCCGCTCCAGCTCGCCGGTCACCGGCTCCGGCGCCTCGGCGCCGCCGGTGACCAGCAGCGGGACACCCAGCGCTACCGCGGCCGACGCGCCCAGCAGCAGGCCCGCCGAGTCGTCCTCGTCCGCGAGCACCGCGACGTCGGAGGAGTCGAACAGCGCGCGGCTCGCGCTCACCGCCGTCCCCACCGGATCGGCGTCCGCGACGACCGTCAGCCGTTCGTCGGGTGCCGAGGTGACGGCCTCGGCAACCTGGGCCTCCTCGGCCTCCTCGTCGCCGGACGAGGTGCAGCCGGCCAGCAGGACCGCGCTGAGTGCGAGCGGAACGGCGCGAGAGCGCACGAGGAGCCTCCGTCGGTCGGGGCGCCGGCGACCGGGACGCACGTCGACGCCGGCGTGACGCCCCGACCCTAGTGGGGGACCCACCTCGGCCGCGGCGCTGGACACCGCGGCGGCGGGCGGAGGAGCATCTCGCGCCGAGATGACCGCAGCACCGCAGTCGGGACGGCCCGACCACGAACCGGCCAGCCAGCGGGATGGGGCCGGGCACCTCGTCGCAGCAGGCTCGACGGCATGACCGCAGACACCCTCGTGCTCCCGCCCGCGAGCGACCGGCTCCCGGTGACGCGCCGCCCCGGCCGTGTGCGGCAGCTGGGCATCGACACCGGGTACTCGCTGGCCGGTTTCCCGGTCGGCGTGGCTGCGTTCGTCGTCGTGATCACCGGCCTGGCACTCGGCGCCGGACTGCTCGTCGTCTGGGTCGGGGTGGCGGTGCTGGCCGGCACGCTGCTGGCCGCCCGCGGTTTCGCCACCGTCGAGCGGGCGTGGCTGCCCGCGGTGCTCGGCCGGCCGGTGCAGCGGCCCGCCTACCGCCGCGCCGAGGGTCGCCCGGTCCGGCGGATGATCACGCCGCTGCGCGATCCGCAGACCTGGCTGGACGCGCTGCACGCGCTGGTCCGTCTGCCCGTCGCGACCCTGTCGTTCGTCATCACGGTGACGTTCTGGGCGATCACCCTCGGCGGCCTGACCTACGCGGCCTGGGACTGGGCCCTGCCGGACGCCACCCTCGACCCCGACAACCACGACCTGCTCGAGACCCTCGGCTTCGAGACCAGCCCGCTGCGCCGGATCGCCCTCTACACCACGATCGGGCTGGTCTTCGGCCTCCTGCTCCCGTTCGCCGTGCGCGGCAGCGCGCTGCTGCAGGCTCTCCTCGGAAAGGCGATGCTGACCTCCCGCGCGGCGGCACAGGCCGAGATCGACCGGCTCGCCGGCGGCCGGGACGCGGCTGTCGCCGCCGAGGCGGTGGCGCTGCGCCGACTGGAGCGCGACATCCACGACGGCCCGCAGCAGCGACTGGTGCGGCTGGGCATGGACCTCGCCCGCGCCCAGCGGCAGCTCGACCGGGACCCGGGCGCCGCCCGCGAGACGCTCGGCGAAGCCGCCGGGCTGGCGCGGGAGACGCTGGAGGAGCTGCGCGCACTCTCCCGCGGGATCGCCCCGCCGGTGCTCGCCGACCGAGGGTTGGCCGCTGCGCTGACCGCCCTCGCCGCCCGCTCCCCCGTGCCCGTCGACCTCGCCGTCGACCTGCCGAGCGAGCGGCTGGCCCCGGTCACCGAGAACACCGCCTACTTCGTCGTCAGCGAGGCGCTGGCCAACGTGGCCAAGCACAGCAGCGCGACCACCTGCCGGGTCGAGGTGAGCTGCACCGGCGACCGGCTGCGCGTGGTGGTCGAGGACGACGGCACCGGCGGCGCGGTGGCGGCACCGGGGCACGGTCTGGCCGGGCTGGCCGACCGGCTGCAGGCCGTCGACGGCGTGCTCGTCGTCGACAGCCCCCGGGGTGGGCCGACCCGGCTGACCGGGGACCTGCCGTGCGGGTAGTGCTCGCCGAGGACTCGGTGCTGCTGCGCGAGGGCCTGGTCCGGCTGCTGGAGGAGGCGGACGCCGAGGTGGTGGCCGCGGTCGCCGACGGGCCGTCCCTGGTCCGCGCGGTCGGCGAGCACCGGCCCGACGTCGCCGTCGTCGACGTACGGATGCCGCCGACGCACACCGACGAGGGCCTCCGCGCCGCCGTCGAGGCCAGGTCCGCGGTGCCGGGCACCGCCGTCCTGGTGCTGTCCCAGTACGTGGAGGTGGCCTACGCCGACGAGCTGCTGGCCGACGGCGCCGGCGGCGTGGGCTACCTGCTCAAGGACCGGGTGGCCGACGTCGACACGTTCCTGACCGCGCTCGAGGACGTGCGGGGCGGGGGCACGGTGCTCGACCCGCAGGTGGTCGCCCAGCTGTTCGCCCGCCGCCGGGCCGACGACCCGGTCCGCCGGCTCACCCCGCGGGAGCGCGAGGTGCTCGGGCTGATCGCCGAGGGGCACTCGAACACCGCGATCGCCCGGGCGCTCGTGGTCACCCCGGGGGCGGTGGAGAAGCACACCCAGCACATCTTCGCCAAGCTCGGGCTCACCCAGGACGAGGACCAGCACCGACGTGTGCTCGCCACCCTGGCCTACCTGCGCGCCTGAGCCGAACTCGCTGGCGGCCTGTCGGAGCCGCCCGGTAGACACAGCGCTGTGAGCGACCTCGACGCCCGGTTCCGTCCGGTGACCCCCGACGAGTGGCCGGTCTTCAGCCGGGCCATGCACGACGTCTTCGCCGACGAGGCGCCGGCCGACTTCGCCGAGCGGCCGTCGTCGGTGGCGGAGCTGGACCGGTCGCTGGCCCTGTGGGATGGCGACCGCGTCGTCGCCACCGCCGGCATCTACAGCCGGACCCTCGCCGTCCCCGGCGCGCTGGTGCCCTGCGCCGGCGTCACCTGGGTGACCGTCGCCCCGACCCACCGCCGGCGCGGCCTGCTCACCGCGATCATGCGCCGCCAGCTCACCGAGCTGCACGAGCAGCAGCGCGAGCCGGTGGCCGCGCTGTGGGCGGCCGAGTACCCGATCTACGGCCGGTTCGGCTACGCGCCCGCGACGGTGGAGGCGCGGTTCTCCGGTCGCACCGAGCGCCTGCGGCTGCGCCCGGACGTCGACCTCGGCACCGGTCGGGTGGAGCAGGTGCCGGTCGAGCAGTACCGCCCCGCCGCCGTGGACGTGCACCGGGCGGTGCACCGCTGGGTGCCCGGGAACATGGTGCGCGACGACCGCTGGTGGGACCGGCAGCTGCGCGACGACCCGTCCCGGCGGCACGGGGCCACCGAGCGCCGCTACCTGCTGCACCGCGAGGCCGACGGCACGGTCACCGGGTACGCCGCCTACCGGGTGAAGGGCGCCTGGAGCGACACCGGCGAGCCCGACGGCACCCTGACCGTCGAGGAGGTGCGGGCGACCGGCACCCCGGCCTACGCCGCGCTGTGGCAGGTGCTGTTGTCGGTCGACCTGGTCCGCACGGTGAAGTACCCGGCGGCCTCGCCCGACGACCCGCTGCGCTGGCTGGTCACCGATGCCCGGGCGCTGCACAGCACGCCGGTCGACGGCCTGTGGGTGCGGCTGGTCGACGTCGACCGGGCGCTGGCGGCCCGCCGCTACCCCGCCCCCATCGACCTCGTGCTGGAGGTGCGGGACGCGTTCTGCCCGTGGAACGAGGGGCGCTGGCGGCTCTCCGGGCACCCGGCCGGTGGCTACTGCGGCCGTACCGATCGCGACCCCGACATCGTGCTGGGCATCGAGGAGCTCTCGGCCGCCTACCTGGGCGGCGTCTCGCTCGCGTCCCTGCAGGGCGCCGGCCGGGTGACCGAGATCAGCCCGGGCGCGGTCACGCTCGCGTCCACGGCGTTCGGCTGGCCGGTCACGCCGTGGTGCCCCGACGGCTTCTGAGCTGACCGTCCTCCCCGCGCGGGCGGGGAGGACGGTCGGGCCTCGTCCCGGGACCCGCCGCGAGCGTGCGAGCGGTGGGGAGGACGGTCGGGCCTCGTCCCGGGACCCGCCGCGAGCGTGCGAGCGGTGGGGAGGACGAGGTCCTTCTTCAGTCGGTGCCGGACTCCATCGCGGCCCGGTCCAGCAGCTCGTCGTGCGCCGACACCTTGCCGCGGGAGGCGATCGCCTCGGCGCCGCCCTCCTGGGAGGCGTCGATCAGCCCGGTCGCCGCGGCCTGCGCCGCACCGACGGCCACCGGGGTCGGCCCGCCCCCGACCATGCCGATCCGCGCGTACTGCTCCAGCCGGGCGCGCGAGTCGGCGATGTCCAGGTTCCGCATGGTGAGCTGGCCGATCCGGTCCACCGGGCCGAACGCGGAGTCCGACGTGCGCTCCATCGACAGCTTGTCCGGGTGGTAGCTGAAGGACGGGCCGGCGGTGTCGAGGATCGAGTAGTCCTCCCCGCGCCGCAGCCGCAGCCGGACCTCGCCGGTGACCGCCATGCCGACCCACCGCTGCAGCGACTCCCGGAGCATGAGCGCCTGGGGGTCCAGCCAGCGGCCCTCGTACATCAGCCGGCCCAGGCGGCGGCCCTCGGAGTGGTAGGTGGCGAGGGTGTCCTCGTTGTGGATGGCGTTGACCAGCCGCTCGTAGGCGATGTGCAGCAGCGCCATGCCCGGCGCCTCGTAGATGCCGCGGCTCTTCGCCTCGATGATCCGGTTCTCGATCTGGTCGGACATGCCGAGGCCGTGCCGGCCGCCGATCGCGTTGGCCTCGTTCACCAGGTCGACGGCGGAGTCGAACTCCCGCCCGTTGATCGTGACCGGCCGGCCCTGCTCGAAGCCGACCGTGACCGTCTCCGGCGCGATCTCGACGGCCGGGTCCCAGAACCGCACGCCCATGATCGGCTCGACGGTCTCGATGCCGGTGTCCAGGTGCTCCAGCGTCTTGGCCTCGTGGGTGGCGCCCCAGATGTTGGCGTCGGTGGAGTAGGCCTTCTCTGCGCTGTCGCGGTAGGGCAGGCCGTGGGCGACCAGCCACTCCGACATCTCCTTGCGGCCACCGAGCTCGGCGACGAAGTCGGCGTCCAGCCACGGCTTGTAGATCCGCAGCCCTGGATTGGCCAGCAGGCCGTAGCGGTAGAACCGCTCGATGTCGTTGCCCTTGTAGGTCGAGCCGTCGCCCCAGATCTGGACGTCGTCCTCGAGCATCGCCCGCACGAGCAGGGTGCCGGTGACCGCGCGGCCCAGCGGGGTGGTGTTGAAGTAGCTGCGCCCACCGGAGCGGATGTGGAAGGCACCGCAGGTGAGCGCGGCCAGGCCCTCCTCGACCAGCGCGGCGCGGCAGTCGACCAGCCGGGCGAGCTCGGCGCCGTAGGCCGTCGCGCGGCCCGGGACCGAGGCGATGTCCGGCTCGTCGTACTGCCCGATGTCGGCGGTGTAGGTGCAGGGGACGGCGCCCTTGTCGCGCATCCACGCGACCGCTACGGAGGTGTCGAGACCACCGGAGAAGGCGATGCCGACGCGTTCGCCGACGGGCAGGGAGGTGAGCACCTTGGACACGAGGGCAAGTATGCACGACGCTGCATAGTCATGCAGAGCCGCCCTCGCGAGACGGGATCAGCCGGGCGGCGTCGCCGTTCCGGCCGGCCGCGTCACGGGTGCTGGGTGCGCGTGGGCAGCCCGCCCGCGGGACGGTGCCGGTCTCGCTCGTAGTCGCTGATCAGCCCGATCCGGCGCACGTGCCGCTCGTCGCCGCTGAACTCCGTCCCGAGGAACTCCAGCACCAGCGCCGTGGCCTCGTCGTCGCTGTGCTGGCGGGCGCCGATGGAGACGACGTTGGCGTTGTTGTGCTGGCGGGCCAGCTGGGCGGTCGCGGTGTTCCACACCAGAGCGGCCCGGACGCCGGGAACCTTGTTCGCCGCGATCTGCTCGCCGTTGCCGGAGCCGCCGATGACCACGCCGAGCGACCCCGGCTCGGCCACCGTCCGCTCCCCCACCTCGAAGCAGAACGGTGGGTAGTCGTCCTGCGCGTCGTACTCGAACGCGCCGCAGTCGACCGGCTCGTGGCCGGCCTCCGCCAGCGCCCGCTTGAGGTGCTCCTTGAACTCCAGGCCCGCGTGGTCGGTGCCGATGAAGACGCGCATGCCGGGGAGTCTGACAGGCTCGCCGGCGTGGCTGTGCTCGGGCTGGACGGCTGGCGCGGCGCCTGGGCCGGGGCGCTGCTGGACGACGGCGTGGTGACCCTGCTGGCCCTCCCCGACGCCCCGGCCGCCCTCGCCCTGCCCGGGGTGGACGTCGTCGCGGTCGACATGCCGATCGGGCTGGCGGAGAACCGGCCACGCGTGTGCGACGTCGCCGCCCGGCGGCTGCTCGGCCGGGCCGGCAGCTCGGTCTTCCCGGCACCGCTGCGGCCGGTGCTGGGCGCCGCCGACTACGCCGACGCCTGCCGGATCTCGGTGGCGGTGTCCGGGAAGGCGCTGTCGAAGCAGGCCTGGCTCCTCGTTCCGTCGATCCGCTCGCTGGACGAGGTCCTCGGCGACCCGCCCGACCCGCGGGTGCACGAGGTCCACCCCGAGCTGGCGTTCCGGGCGCTCGACGACCGGGTGCGCGACCCGAAGGCCACCGCCCGGGGGCTGGCGCAGCGGCTGGCCGCCCTGCGCCCGGTGATGGACGTCGACCGCGCGCTGGCCGAGGCACCGCCGCGACTGCCCGCCGTCGACGCCCTGGACGCCTGCGCCGCGGCCTGGTCGGCCCGGCGGATCGCGGCGGGGAGTGCGGAAACCGTCGGCGGTGACGAGCCCGACGCCCGGGGCCGGCCGATGGAGATCAGCTGGTGAGGCTCACGAGCCGGTGACGCGGCGGACCACCGACAGCGGCAGCACCCGCAGCAGCCGTGCGACCGCCGTCCAGGGCCAGCCCGGCACGTAGGCCGTGACCGGCTCCCGTTCCACCGCTGCGGTCAGCGCGTCGACGCCCTTGTCCAGGCCAACGGTGAGCGGGCCGCGGCGGCCGACGTTGATGTCGGTGGCGATGTAGCCGGGCAGGATCGTGGAGACGACGATCCGCGAGCCGTACACGTCGGAGCGGATGCCCTCGGCGAGCGAGTTGAGCGCCGCCTTGCTGGCCCCGTAGGCGGTGCGGCTGCCCGGCATGCCGCGCACGGAGGCGACCGAGGAGATGAGCACCAGGTGGCCCATGCCCTGGCGGCGGAACAGCTCCATCGCCGCCTCGCACTGCGCATGCGAGCCGAGCACGTTGGTGTGCAGGACGGCGCGGTTCTGCGCCGCCCCGCCGGTGCCCACGGACACGCCCTTGCCGATGCCGGCGTTGACGATCACGCGGTCGAAGCCGCCCAGCCGCTCGGCCAGCTCCGCGAAGACGGTCGGCACCGAGGCGGCGTCGTCGACGTCCATCGCGGCGACCTCGACCCGGATGCCCGGGTGCGCCGCCCGCAGCTCGGCCTGCAGCGCCTCCAGCCGCTCGACGCGGCGGGCGCACAGGGCGAGGTCGCGCCCCATGGCGGCGAACCGGCGGGCCATGCCCTCGCCGAGGCCGGAGCTGGCGCCGGAGATGAAGATGCGCTGGCGGGTGGGGTGCGGCATCCCGACAGCATGCCGCACCCCCACCCGGAACTCATCGGAACGGCCCCCGTCCAGAGGCTCGTCCCGAGCGTGCAAGGACGAGGGGGACGGGGGTCCTTACCGGGTGAGCTTCAGGGCGTCGGCCGGCACGGAGTCCATGTCCGGGCCCGAGGTGCGGGTGCGCTTGAGCTCCCAGAAGTCGGGCAGGTTCGCCAGCAGGACGGCCCCGTCGAAGGCCTTGCCGGCGTCCTCACCGGTCGGCACCTTGCTGATCACCGGCCCGAAGAACGCCACGCCGTCGATGTGCATGACCGGCGTGCCGACGTCGTCGCCGACCGGGTCCATGCCCGCGTGGTGGCTCTTCTCCAGGGCCTCGTCGTACTCGGTGGAGCCGGCGGCTTCGGCCAGCGACGCCGGCAGCCCGACCCGCTCCAGGGCCGGCGCGATGAGCTCGTCGAGCTCGAGCTCCTCGTGGTGCCGCAGGGTCCCCATCGCGGTGTAGAGGTCGCCGAGCACCTCGTCACCGTGCTGCTGCGCCGCGGCCATCGCCACCCGCACCGGACCCCAGGCCTTGGCCATCATCTCCTGGTACTCCTCCGGCAGGTCGCGCCCGCGGTTGAGCACCGCCAGCGACATGACGTGCCAGTGCAGGTCGATGTCGCGCACCTTGGCCGCCTCCAGCACCCAGCGGCTGGTCAGCCAGGCCCACGGGCACAGCGGGTCGAACCAGAAGTCGACGCGGGCCTTCGTGGGGGGGCTCTGCACTGCCTCGGTCATCCTTGCTCCTTGCTCCTCGCTCCGGTGCCCGGGTCGCCGAGCGCCCGGGCCGTCTCCCGGCAGGCAAGCCCCGCCGAGGGGTGGTTGTTCCCTGCCGCGGGCCGCCGACCGGCAGACGGCGGGCGCACCGTCGTCCCCGCATGACAAGCTCTCCGGCGTGGCCGTACCCAACCTGACCCGCACTGATGCCGCCGCCCGCGCGGAGCTCCTCGCCGTCCAGAGCTACGACATCGCCCTCGACGTCACCGACGGCGCCGGGCACCCCGGCGAGCGCACGTTCCGCTCGACGACGACCGTCGAGTTCGCCTGCCGCCGGCCGGGCGCGGACACCTTCATCGACCTGGTCGCGGAGACGGTGCACTCCGCGACGCTGAACGGCACCGAGCTCGACGTGAGCTCCTACACCGAGGAGGGCGGGCTGCCGCTGCCCGGCCTCGCCGAGTCGAACACGCTGGTGGTGACGGCGGACTGCCGGTACTCCAACACCGGCGAGGGACTGCACCGCTTCCTCGACCCCGAGGACGGGCAGGTCTACCTCTACACCCAGTTCGAGCCGGCCGACGCGAAGCGGATGTTCACCTGCTTCGACCAGCCCGACCTCAAGGCCACGTTCACGATGCACGTGACCGCGCCCTTCGACTGGCAGGTCGTCTCCAACACCGGCGACCGCACGATCGAGGCGGGCGAGGGCGGCTCGCAGCTGGCCCACTTCGCGCCCACCAAGCGCATCTCCACCTACCTGGTGGCGCTCATCGCCGGCCCCTACGCCAAGGTCACCGACCTGCACGAGGGCATCCCGCTGGGGCTGTACTGCCGGGCGTCGCTGGCCCAGTACCTCGACCCGGAGGAGATCTTCCGGGTGACCAAGCAGGGCTTCGACTTCTACCACCGGGTGTTCGACTACCCGTACCCGTTCGACAAGTACGACCAGCTGTTCGTGCCGGAGTTCAACGCCGGCGCGATGGAGAACGCCGGGGCGGTCACGTTCCTGGAGGACTACGTCTTCCGGTCGAAGGTCAGCCGGGCCCGCTACGAGCGGCGCGCGGAGACGATCCTGCACGAGCTCGGGCACATGTGGTTCGGCGACCTCGTGACCATGCGCTGGTGGGACGACCTGTGGCTCAACGAGTCCTTCGCCACCTACATCAGCACCCTGTGCCAGGCCGAGGCCACCGAGTACCGGACGGCGTGGACGACGTTCGCCAACACCGAGAAGGCGTGGGCCTACGCGCAGGACCAGCTGCCCTCGACCCACCCGATCGCCGCCGACATCCCCGACGTCGCAGCGGTCGAGGTCAACTTCGACGGCATCACCTACGCCAAGGGCGCCTCGGTGCTCAAGCAGCTGGTCGCCTACGTGGGCCGCGACGAGTTCCTCGCCGGCGTGCAGCGCTACTTCCGCCGGCACGAGTACGGCAACACCACGCTCGCCGACCTGCTGGGGCCGCTGTCGGAGAGCTCCGGCCGCGACCTGTCGGAGTGGGCCGACCAGTGGCTGCGCACCAGCCAGGTCAACACGCTGCGGCCGGTGCTCGAGCTCAGCGACGACGGCCGGTACACCAGCTTCGCCATCGAGCAGACGGCGGTGACCGAGCACCCGGTGCTGCGCAACCACCGGCTGGCCGTGGGCCTCTACAGCGAGGGCCCCGAGGGGCTCACCCGCACCCACCGGGTGGAGCTGGACGTCGCCGGCGCCCGCACCGAGGTGCCCGAGCTCGTCGGCCACCCGGCCGCGGACCTGGTGCTGGTCAACGACGACGACCTCACCTACGCCAAGCTGCGCCTCGACGAGCGCTCGCTGGCCACCCTGCGCACGCGGATCGGCGCGATCCCCGACCCGCTGCCGCGCGCACTGTGCTGGTCGGCGGCCTGGGACATGACCCGCGACGCCGAGCTGCCGGCCCGCGAGTGGGTGCAGCTGGTGCTGGCCGGCATCGGCGCCGAGACCGAGAGCAGCGTCATCCAGTCGCTGCTGGCGCGGGTGCAGAGCGCCCTGTCCTCCTACGCCGACCCGGCGTGGGCGCCGACCGGCTGGGCCCAGCTGGCCGACCACGCGCTCGCCGCGCTGGAGGCCGCGCCGGCCGGGAGCGACCAGCAGCTGCTGTGGTCGCGCACGCTGGCCAGCGCCGCGCGCACCGAGGAGCACGCGGCGGCGCTGCGCGGCCTGCTCGACGGCTCGCGCAGCTACGAGGGGCTGGTCGTCGACGCCGACGCGCGCTGGGCGTTCCTGCACGGGCTGGTCGCCATCGGCGCGGCCGGCGACGCGGAGATCGACGCCGAGGCCGAGCGGGACGCCACCGCGACCGGCATCCGGCGCACCGCGACGGCGCGGGCGCTGCGCCCGACGGCGGTGTCGAAGGAGCAGACCTGGCAGCAGGCGTTCACCGACGAGTCGGTGCCCAACGCCGTCCACGAGGCGATGCTGCAGGGCTTCTGGCACCCGGCCCAGCGGGAGCTGACCGCCGGCTACGTCGGCCGCTACTTCGCCGACATCCGGCCGCTGTGGGACCGCCGGCCCGGCGAGATCGCCAAGAACGCCGTGCAGTACCTGTTCCCGCCGGTGGTGGAGCCGCGCACCATCGCGGCGGCCGATGCCTGGCTCGCCGACGCCGAGCAGCCGCCGGCGCTGCGCCGGCTGGTGTTCGAGGGCCGCGACGGCATCGCCCGGGCACTGCGTGCCCGCGAGCGGGACGCCGACGCCGGGCACTGACCCGCGGACGACGAGGCCGGCGGTCACCAGTGGTGGCCGCCGGCCTCGTCGTTGCTGCCCCGCCGCCGCTTGATGATCAGGTCACCTGATCGTTAGGGGTCCTGGCTCAGCATCGGCCGTGAGCCAGGACCCCTAGTGATCAGGTCACCTGATCAACAGGGAGCCGTGGACATGACGAAGGCGCCGCACTCCCGAGGGGGTGCGGCGCCTTCGTCGTCGTTCAGCGGGGGCGGAGCCCCGAGGGGTGCCCGGCCTGGTCGGAGAGCTGGCGCAGCCCGTTGACGATGCCGCCGACCAGGTCGCCGTTGGCGAACGCGCTGGTCATGGAGAGCACCGCCAGGGCGCAGGCGCGGTCGGGCAGCCGGCGCGCGGCCCCGGCACCGGTGACCACCTCCACCACGCGCTGCCCCGGCGAGACGGCGATCAGCACCGCGTCGGAGGGGTTCTCGCCCGAGCGGGCGTGCAGCTCCTCGGCGTGCGCGCGGGTCGGCGTGCGCAGCTCACCCACGTAGAGGGTGAAGCGCAGCCCGGTCTCGCGGGAGGACATGGTGAGCGCCTCGTCGAGGCGGGCCAGCTCCCGGAAGCTGAACACCTCGTCGAGCCGGCCTTCGTCGGTGCGCGCCGGGAGGGTCGCCTCGGTGGCGGTGTCGTGAGAATCGACTTCGAACACGCTGGTCATGGCCGGCCTCCGGGGCAGGTCGTCGGAACGTCGGGAACAGTCACCGGGGGTCCGTCACCAGGTCCCGCGGGCGCCGCCCAGCGGGCCGGCCGGCTTCGGGCTGTGGGTGGGGTTCGTGCCGGCGGCGTGCGCGCCACCGGTGCCGACGCCCACCTCGGGGCCCGCCCCCGCCTTCGCGTCGAGGGCGCGCTCGCCCGGCTGCTCCGGGTACATCGACGAGCCCAGGGCGGCGGTGCCGCTGCCCGGGACGGCGGCCGGGCCGTGCGCCGGCGCGGGGCCGTGGCCACCGACGTGCGCGGGGTGCGGCTCGTACCAGACGGGCGCGTGGTTCCAGGGCTGGCCCGGCTTGTACCGGGTACGCCGGCCGCTGCCGGGCTTCAGGGTCAGCAACGCCAGCACCAGCACGACGGCGAGCGGGATGGCGGCGTAGACGAGGAGGGTCTCGGCGACGGTCACACCCGACAACTTACCGGGAGGCGGTCGTCCTCATCGGCTGTCGGCCCAGACGGCGGGGCGCCGGTGGTGCCACGGGCGGGCTGCCTCCAGCTGGGCGGAGAGCGCGACGAGGGTGGCCTCGTCAGCGGGGCGGCCGACGAGCATGGTGCCGATCGGCAGGTCGTCGGCCGTCCAGTGCAGCGGGACGCTGACCGCGGGCTGCCCGGTGACGTTGAACAGCGCGGTGAACGCGGCGTAGCGCTTCTGCCGCTCGAAGTCCGGCCCACCCTCGCCGTCCTCCCCGAACCAGCCGATGGGTCGGGGGGTCATCGTGAGCACCGGGGCGAGCAGCACATCGTAGCCGGCGGTCGCGCGCAGGAACTGCCGGGAGAAGGCGCGGAGGGCGAACATCGCCTCCATCGCGTCCCGGGCCGACAGCGCGAGGCCCCGGTCCTGCATCCAGCGGGTCAGCGGCTTCAGCAGCTCCTCGCGCCCGGGTGGGACCGGCAGGGTGGTCGCGCTCAGCGCCCAGACCCGCTCGAAGGACGGCAGCACCGCGGCGTCGAGCAGGCCGGTGGGCACGTCCTCGACGTCGTGGCCCAGGTCCGCCAGCAGCCGCGCGGCGTCGTCGAAGGCCCCGGCCACCTCCGGTTCCAGCTCTGCCCCGGGCATGGCCGACTCGGTGTATCGCCCGATGCGCAGCCGGCCCGGCTCCCGGTCGGCCCAGCCGAGGAAGGTCTCACCGGCCGGCAGCGGCGGGGCCCAGAACGGATCACCGATCTCGGGCCCGGCCATCGCGTCGAGCATCGCGGCCGCATCGCGCACGGTGCGGGCCAGCGGACCGCTGGTGCCCAGCCCGGTCACCTCGCTGCCGTAGGGGGCGTTGCTGATCCGGCCGCGGGTCGGCTTGATGCCGACCAGGCCGTTGATGCTGGCGGGGATGCGGATGGAACCACCGCCGTCGCTGCCCTGCGCGAAGGGCAGGAAGCCGGCGGCGACGGCGACCGCCGCTCCCCCGCTGGAGCCGCCGGCGAGCCGGGAGGTGTCCCAGGGGCACCGGGCCGGCCCAACCAGGTCGTTGTCGGTGTAGCAGGGGAAGCCGAACTCGGGCGTGTTCGTCTTGCCCAAGCTGATGGCACCCGCGGCGGCCAGCCGGGTGACCACCGCGTCGTCGACGGCGGGCACGAAGTCGGCCAGCGCCGCGGAGCCGAACGTCGTCCGGACACCCGCGGTGTTGTTCAGGTCCTTGATCGCGGTGGGCACCCCCAGCAGCGGAGGCAGGTCGCCGCCCTCCCGCAACCGGGCCTCGGCCGCGGCCGCGGCGGCGTGGGCCCGCTCCGGCGTGACGGTGACGAAGGCGCCCAGGCCGGCATCGTGGGCGTCGATCCGCGACAGCGCGTGAGCTACGAGCTCGGTGGGGCTCACCTCCCCCGACCGGACGGCGGCGGCCTGCTCCAGTGCGGTGAGGTCGTGCAGCTGGGTCACGCTCCAGGACGCTAGTCCCCCGGTTCGGGGACGCCGATCGGGTTGCCCGCCGGCCAGTCCCCGGCGTCCACGACGGCACGGCGCAGCGGGTCGAGCAGCTCGGCCAGTCGCCGGCACCCGGACTCCCCGAGCGCCCGCCAGGGACCGGCGGCCAGGCGGTCGGTGTCGGCCTCGATCCCGGCGACCGCGTCCTGCCCGGCAGCGGTGAGCCGGTCGCCGGCCAGCCACCCGCGGTCGGCCAGCGCTGCCGCCACTCCCTCCCACGCCGGGTCGTCCCAGCCGCGCGCCTTCTGCAGCCACGCCCGGTCGGCGCGGCCGGCCGCGGCGGCCAGCACGTGGCTGCCCAGGCCGTCGACCTCGTGGGCCAGCAGGACGGCGGTGTGGCCGTCCCCGCGGTGCTCCCGCAGCGTGGTGAGCGCCTGCCAGAGCACCAGGTGCGGCTCCGGGGGGACGGCCAGCCCGGCGTTCGCCGCGGCGAGCGGACGCCCGGGCGGGTCGACGGCGGCGGCCGCGGTGGCGGCCAGCTCCATCGCCTCGATCGCCGCGGACGAACCGACCCACTCCTGCCCCAGCACGCGGCGGACGGCGGCGTCGACCCCGCTCAGCCGCGCCGCCAGTGCGGCGGCCGGGGTGACCGTCGTCCACACGCCGGGGACCCGGCGGGCGACGAAGGACGGCTCGAAGTTGACGAACGTCGCCGTCACCACCTCGGCGCCGACCGGGCCCAGGGGCGCCGCGCGGAAGGCGAAGTAGCCGTTCCAGAACCCGCGCAGGCCGACCTCGGCCGCCGCGGCCTGCGACTCCGGGGCGAAGTACGTGAGCGCGTGCAGCGGCTCGGCGAGCGCCCACAGCCGGCGAGCGTCGTTCACGCGCTGACGCTCTCCGGGACGCCGAGCCACTCCCGCCACCGGGGGTCGACGGTGCGGTGCCCGAGCAGCCGCCAGGCCGCGCCGCTCGGCGTGCTGGGCGGGCGCGGCAGCTTCCAGCCGAGCTCGGCCAGCGAGCGATCGGCCTTGGTGTGGTTGCACCGGCGGCAGGCGGCCACCACGTTGTCCCACGTGTGAGTGCCGCCGCGGCTGCGCGGCACCACGTGGTCGATGCTGGTGGCCGAGCCGCCGCAGTACACGCAGGTCTGCCCGTCGCGGGTGAACACGGCCCGGCGCGACAGCGGGACCGACGCGGGATAGGGCACCCGGACGTAGCGGGTGAGCCGCACGACCACGGGCACGGGCAGGCTCAGGCGCTCGGCGTGGACGACGTCGGCGGTGACGTCGACCGGCTCGGCCTTCCCGGTGAGCACCAGCACGATCGCCCGCCGGCTGGAGACGACGCACAACGGCTCGTAGGTCGCGTTCAGCAGCAGAGTGGCCCCCGTGGTGGCGGGCGCGGGCAGGGGGACGAGCGGCGGGACGGGGTCGCGACGCGGGCCTGGGTGACCCGCCGACGTCGACCCGGGCGCGGAACGCGGCACGGATCACCTCCGGACGCCCCGGACCGTCGGGTGCTGCGCGACCCGCGGGCAGCCCCATTCTGACCCGAGGACCGCCGCTCGGCGCACTGGAAATCCCCGCGGCCCCGGCGGATGTCGGTGCCCGCCACTAGCGTTCCGGCCATGCGTTACCCGGAGGCCCCGCGCCTGGACCTGGTCGAGGAGCTGCACGGCCACCGCATCGCCGACCCCTACCGCTGGCTCGAGGACCCCGCCGACCCGCGCACGCGGGAGTGGTCGGCGGCGCAGGACGGGCTGGCCGCCGAGGTGCTCGGTGCGCTCCCGGCCCGTGATCGGTTCGCCGCGCGGCTCGGGGAGCTGGTGCGGGCGGGCGCCGTCGGCGTGCCGGTGTGGCGCGGCGGGCGGGCCTTCTCGACCCGCCGCGACCCGGGCCAGGAGCACGCCGTGCTCCGGGTGCGGGAGGCCGACGGCACCGTGCGCGTGCTCGTCGACCCGATGGAGCTCGACCCGGACGGGACGACGACGCTCGACGCGTGGTCGCCCTCGTGGGAGGGCGACCGGCTGGCCTACCAGCTCTCCACCGGTGGCGACGAGGAGTCGCGGCTGTACGTGCTCGACGTGAACACCGGTGAGCTGCTGGACGGCCCGATCGACCGGTGCCGCTACTCCCCCGTCGGCTGGCTGCCCGGTGGCGAGGAGCTGTTCTACGTCCGCCGGCTCCCGCCGGACCAGGTGCCGGCGGGCGAGGAGCAGTACCACCGCCGGGTGTGGCGCCACCGCGTCGGCGCCGACCCGTCCGGCGACCTGCTCGTGCACGGCGACACCTTCGACCCACCCACCCTGGACCCCACCAACTACTACGGGGTCCGCACCAGCGCGGACGGGCGCTGGCTGGTCGTCTCGGCGTCGGCGGGCACCGCCCCGCGCGACGACGTCTGGCTGGCCGACCTGCGCGGGTCCGGCGACCTACGCGAGCTGCAGCGCGGCGTCGACGCCCAGACCGCCGCGTGGGTCGCGCGCGACGGCCGGCTGTACCTGCTCTCCGACCGCGACGCCCCGCGCTGGCGGCTCGCGGTCGCCGACCCCGAGGACCCGGCCACCTGGGCGCCGGCGGCGTGGACCGACGTCGTCCCGCAGCAGGAGGGCGCGGTGCTCTCCGACGCCGCGCTCGTCGATGCGCCCGACGGCGACCTGCAGGTGCTGGCGGTGCACGCCGTGGACGCCACCGACCGGCTCTCGCTCTGGGCGGGGGACGGCGGCGGCCGGATCACCGAGGTGGCGCCGCCGGGCCCCGGCAGCATCTCGGGGCTGAGTGCACCGCCCGAGGGCGGCACCACCGCGTGGGTCGGCTACACCGACTACGCGACGCCGCCGTCGGTGCTGCGCTGGGACGCCACCGCCCCCGGTGGGCTCGAGGCCTGGGAGCAGGCGGATGTCGCCGGCGACGTGCCACCGCTGACCGTCGTCGAGACGCACGCGCGGTCGAAGGACGGCACGCCCGTGCACCTGTTCGTGCTCTCGGGCACCGGTGCACCCGACCGCCCCCGCCCCACGGTCCTCTACGGCTACGGCGGGTTCAACGTCTCGCTCACCCCGGCCTACACGGCACAGGCCCTCGCCTGGGTCGCCGCGGGCGGCGTCTGGGTGGTGGCCAACCTGCGCGGCGGGTCGGAGCACGGCGAGGAGTGGCACCGCGCCGGGATGCGGGAGCGCAAGCAGAACGTGTTCGACGACTTCGCCGCCGCCGCGGAGCACCTGGTGGCCGAGGGGTGGACGACGCACCCGCAGCTGGCGGTCATGGGCGGGTCGAACGGCGGCCTGCTCGTGGGCGCCACGCTGACCCAGCGGCCCGAGCTCGCCGCCGCCGTCGTCTGCAGCGCCCCCCTGCTGGACATGGTGCGGTACGAGCGCTTCGGCCTCGGCCGCACCTGGAACGACGAGTACGGCACCGCCGACGACCCGGTGCAGCTGGGGTGGTTGCTGAGCTACTCCCCGTACCACGCGGTGCGCCCGGGCACGGCGTACCCGGCGGTGCTCGTGACGACGTTCGAGTCCGACACCCGCGTCGACCCGCTGCACGGCCGGAAGCTGGCCGCTGCGCTGCAGCACGCCACCTCGGCGGACGCCCCGATCGTGCTGCGGCGGGAGACCTCCGTCGGCCACGGCGCGCGTGCGGTCAGCCGGACCGTGGGGCTCGCGGCCGACCAGCTGGCGTTCCTGGCGGCGCACACGGGACTTCCCGGATCACCAGGCGATCGGTAACGGGATCGACACGCCCATTCGACGATGCTGACGGCACGCGTTGCGCCTGAAATGATTCCGGTAATGACCGGATCACCGACCGTGCTCGGCGCTGACGCCGGACCGGCCGCCGCCGACCGCGGCGGCTCGTGGGCTGCGGGAACGGGGCTCCGCTGAGCGCCGAGGCACCGGACGACCCCGGCGACGACGCCACCGTCCGGCAGGCCACGTTCCGCGAGGTCTTCGCCGTCCGCGAGTTCCGGCCGTTGTTCGGAACCTACCTGCTGTCCGCGGCCGGCGACGAGCTGGCCCGGGTGGCGCTGACCGTACTGGTCTACGCGCGCACCGACTCCCCGCTGCTGGCCGCCCTCACCTTCGCCATCAGCCACCTGCCCTGGCTGCTCGGCGGGCCGCTGCTGTCGGCGTTCGCCGACCGGCTGCCCCGCCACCGGGTGCTCATCGCCACGGACCTCGCCCGAGCCGGGCTGGTGGCCCTGATGGCGATCCCGGGCATGCCGCTGCCGCTCCTGCTCGGCCTCCTGTTCGTGGTCGGCCTGTGCGCGCCCCCGTTCGAGTCGGCGCGGTCGGCGCTCATGGCCGACGTGCTCGACGGCGACCGGTACGCCGTCGCCACCTCGCTCACCGGGATCACGCTGCAGCTGGCCCAGGTGGCCGGCTTCCTCGCCGGCGGCGCCCTCGTGGCGGTGCTCAACCCCTCCGCCGCGCTGCTGATCGACGCGGCCACGTTCGTCGTCTCCGCCGTCTGGTTGTGGGCCCGGCTGAAGCCCCGGCCGGCGCCGGCGACCGACGGCGCCGGCGCGCCCGGATCGCTGTGGCGCGACGCCTCGGACGGCCTGCGGTTCATCCGGCGCAGCCCCCGCCTGCTGGCGATCGTCGCCGTCCTCTGGGTCACCACGGGCTTCGTCTACGCCTCCGAGGGGATCGCCGCGCCGCTGGTGGACTCGCTCGGCCAGGGCGCGACGGCGGTCGGCATCCTGCTCGCGGCCAACCCGCTGGGGGTCACCATCGGCGGGCTGGTCATCGCGCGCCTGGTCCCGCCGGCGCGACGGGAGCGGCTCGTCGCCCCGCTGGTACTGGTCTCCCTCGCCCCGGTGCTGGTCGGCGGCGTGGTCGCGGCGGTGGCCGGCCCGGGGGCGGTGCCGTTCTGGATCCTGGTCGGGATGCTCTTCCTCTCGGGGCTCGGCGCCGCCTGGTCCATCCCGCTCAACGTCGCCTTCGTGCAGGCGGTGCCCAGCGCCTACCGCGGGCGCGCGTTCGGGGTCGCGGCCAGCGGGCTGGCCGGGGTGCAGGGCATCGGCGCGCTCGCCGCCGGCCTGGCCGCCGAGGGGCTCAGCCCGGCTGTCGTCGTGGCCCTCTCGGGCGCCCTCGGAATGATCGCGGTCGCCCCGGCGCTGAGGGCCTATCGGCGGACGCGGAACCGGGCGGACGTCGTGGTCGAGGCCGAGGGGGCTACCGGAGCATGAGCGAGTCGAGGCGGTCCCTGCCGTCGGGGCGGACCTTCTACGACGAGGTCGGGGGCGAGGAGACCTTCCGCCGGCTGGTGCAGCGCTTCTACGCCGCCGTCCGCACCGACCCCGTGCTGCAGCCGCTGTACCCCCAGAACGACTGGGAGGGCGCCGAGACGCGGCTGCGTGGCTTCCTCGAGCAGTACTGGGGCGGGCCGACGACCTACTCCGAGCAGCGCGGGCACCCGCGGCTGCGGATGCGGCACGCGCCCTTCGCCATCGGCCCGGTGGAGCGGGACGCCTGGCTCACCCACATGCGCGACGCCGTCGACTCCCTCGGGCTCCCGCCCGAGCAGGACGCGACGCTGTGGGGTTACCTGGAGATGGCCGCCCGCAGCATGCAGAACCGCTTCCCCGCCGACGCCGAGGGCTGATCCCCGGCTCCCGCCGGTCCCCGTCCGGGGACGTGAGCGCGCACCGACACTGCACGTACCGACATCGAGGAGCCCGGTGAGCCCGGCTGAAGGACCCCCTGCCCCCCACCACTCGCCCGCTCGCGGCGGGCCCCTGCAGGGGACCGTACGCACCCTGCGCCCCGGCGCCGACTGGTGGCGCGACGCGGTGTTCTACCAGGTCTACATCCGCAGCTTCGCCGACGGGAACGGCGACGGCGTCG
Organism: Blastococcus sp. SYSU DS0828; assembly: GCF_054050975.1. Classification (NCBI taxonomy): domain Bacteria; kingdom Bacillati; phylum Actinomycetota; class Actinomycetes; order Geodermatophilales; family Geodermatophilaceae; genus Blastococcus; species Blastococcus sp. SYSU DS0828. The sequence continues at coordinate 150,889 of NZ_JBJHAK010000006.1, forward strand.
GCGACCTGGCCGGCCTGCGGTCGCGCCTGCCGTACCTGCGCGACCTGGGCGTCGACGCCCTGTGGATCACGCCGTTCTTCCCCTCGCCGATGGCCGACCACGGCTACGACGTCGCCCACCCCCGGGACGTCGAGCCGGTCTTCGGGGACCTGCCGGAGTTCGACGCGATGCTCGGCGAGGCCCACGCCCTCGGCCTGCGGGTCACCATCGACCTGGTGCCCAACCACAGCTCCCACGAGCGCGAGTGGTTCCAGGCGGCGCTGGCCGCCGGCCCCGGGTCCCCGGAGCGGGCGCGCTACCTGTTCCGCGACGGGCGCGGGCCCGACGGCAGCGAGCCGCCGAACAACTGGCCGTCGGTGTTCGGTGGCCCGGCGTGGACCCGGGTGCCCGACGGGGAGTGGTACCTGCACATCTTCGCCCCCGAGCAGCCGGACCTGAACTTCGCGAACCCCGAGGTCGTGGCCGACCTCGAGGAGACGATGCGCTTCTGGCTCGACCGCGGGGTCGACGGCTTCCGGATCGACGTCGCCCACGGCATGGCCAAGCCGGACGGGCTGCCCGACATGGTCCCCATGGACGACACCGGGCTGCTCGACGACCACGGCCCCGGCGACCACCGGTTCGACCAGGACGGCGTGCACGTGGTGCACCGCCGCATCCGGGCGGTGCTCGACCAGTACCCGGGCACCATGGCCGTCGGTGAGGTGTGGGTCTCCGACGACGACCGGCTGGCCCAGTACCTGCGCGAGGACGAGCTGCAGCTGGCGTTCAACTTCAAGCTGCTCACCGCCGAGTGGACGCCGGACGGGCTGCGCGACGCGATCACCCACTCCCTCGCCGCGGTCGAGGGCACACCGGCGCCCGCGTGCTGGGTGCTGTCCAACCACGACCGCCCGCGGCACGTGACCCGGTACGGCGGCGGGGAGCTCGGCACCCGGCGAGCCCGCGCGGCCGCGCTGCTGCAGCTGGCCCTGCCGGGAGCGGCCTACCTGTACAACGGCGACGAGCTCGGCATGCCCGACGTCGACCTGCCCGACGAGGTGCTGCAGGACCCCATGTGGTTCCGCTCGGGCGGCACCGAGCGCGGGCGCGACGCCTGCCGCATCCCGGTGCCGTGGTCGGGTACCGAGCCGCCCTACGGCTTCTCGTCCGCGGCCGACACCTGGCTGCCCATGCCCGACGGCTGGGCGTCCCTGACGGCCGAGGCCCAGCGCACGGACGACCGTTCGATGCTGTCGCTGTACCGAAGCGCGCTCGCCCTGCGCGCCTCGTCCCCGCTGTTCCACGGCGAGGATCTGCAGTGGTTGCAGTCACCCGAGCGTTGTGTCGCCTTCCGGCGTCCCGGCGGGCTGGTCTGCCTGGTCAACCTGTCCGGCGCCCCCGTGCCGCTGCCCGAGGGCCGGGTGCTGCTGAGCAGCGCGCCGGTCGACGACGGCAAGCTGCCCGACGACGCCGCGGTGTGGCTGCAGCCCTGAGCCGACCGGCCGGTGCCCGGGCGCCCCGCGGCGCTCGGGTACCTTGCCGCAGGCGACGCCGGGCCGGCGGCGCCCACCTACCGGTCCGATGCAGGAGCTGACATGAAGACCCGGGACCTGGCCTACATCGCTCTCTTCGCGGCCATCATCGCCGTGCTGGGCACCCTGCCCGCCGTGAACATCGGCCCGGTCCCGATCACCGCGCAGACGCTCGGCGTGATGCTCGCCGGCAGCGTGCTCGGTGCCCGCCGCGGCTTCCTGGCCGTGCTGCTGTTCCTGGTGCTGGTCGCGATCGGCCTGCCGCTGCTGGCCAGCGGCAGCGGCGGCCTCGGCGTCTTCGCCGGCCCGACCGCCGGCTACCTGATCAGCTGGCCGTTCGCCGCGTTCGCCACCGGCTGGCTGACCGAGCGGTTCTGGGCCCGCTACAACGTCGCCTGGGGCGTGCTGTTCAACATCCTCGGCGGCATGGTCGTCATCTACCTGATCGGCGTGCCGGTGCTCGCCGCCGTCGGCAACCTCTCGCTGGGCGCGGCGATCGTCTCCGGCGCCCTGCCGTTCCTGCCCGGCGACGCGGCCAAGGCGTTCATCGCCGCGGCGATCGCCGTCCAGGTGCGCCGCAGCTACCCGGTGATCGACCGACCGCAGCGGGCGCTCGCCGGCCGGTGAGGTTCCGCAGGTCGGAGCCGCGGGCCGACGCCGTCGCCGACCCGGCCCGCGGGATCGAGCTACGGGGCGTCTCGCACCGCTACGGCGACCGCGCCGTGCTGAGCGACGTCGACTTGCACCTGACCGAGGCGCGCATCGGCGTCGTCGGCGCCAACGGCTCGGGCAAGAGCACCTTCGCCCGGTTGCTCAACGGGCTGGTCGTGCCGACGTCCGGGCAGGTGCTGGTCGACGGCCTGGACACCCGCAGCTCCGTGCGCGAGGTCCGCCGCCGCGTGGGCTTCGTCTTCCAGGACCCCGACGCGCAGATCGTCCATCCCACCGTCGCCGAGGACGCCGCCTACGGGCTGGAGAACCAGGGCGTGCCGGCCGCCGAGCGGGCGGCGCGGGTCGCCGAGGTGCTGGCGCGGTACGGGCTGGCCGGGCACGCCGACCACCCCGCGCACCTGCTCTCCGGCGGGCAGAAGCAGCTGCTGGCGATCGCCGGAGTGCTGGTCATGCGGCCCGCCCGCGTGGTGTTCGACGAGCCGACGACGCTGCTGGACCTGGTCAACGCCCGGCGCGTCGCCCGCGTGATCGACGAGCTGGAGCAGCAGGTGGTCGTGGTCACCCACCAGCTGGACCTGCTCGACGGCTTCGACCGGGTGCTCGTCGTCGACGGCGGCCGGATCGTGGAGGACGCCGCCCCGCGGGTGGCGATCGCGGCCTACCGGGCGCTGATGGAGCACCGATGACCCTCGCCCTGTACGTGCCCCGCCGCAGCCCCGTGCACCGGCTGCCCGCGGGCGCGAAGCTGCTGACGCTGGCGGCCCTCGCGGTCGCCCTGTTCGTCGTGCCGACGGTGCCCGTGGTCGCCGGCGCCCTGCTGGGCGTGCTCGCCGTCGGCATCGGGCTCGCGCGCGTGCCGGCGGCGGCGCTGGCCCGGCAGGCGCGCACGGTGCTGTGGTGGCTGGTCGGCCTGCTGGTCTTCCACACCGTGTTCAGCGACCCGACCACCGCCGCAGTCACAGTCCTCCGGTTGCTGGCCCTGGTGCTGGCCGCCGGCGTGGTGACGGCGACGACGCGGGTGACCGAGATGGTGGCCGTGATCGAGCGGCTGTGCGCCCCGCTGCGGGTGGTCGGCGTGCGTCCCGCGCGGATCGGGCTGGTCGTGTCGATGGCGCTGCGGTTCATCCCGGTGCTGGCCGAGCGCGCCGCACGCATCCGGGAGGCGCAGGCCGCACGCGGCGGGTCGGCGCGCGGGATCCGGGGCGTGCGGACGACGGTGGCCCCGCTGCTGGTACAGCTGCTGCAGATGGCGCACACCGTGAGCGAGGCGCTGGACGCCCGCGGCGCGGACGACGTCCCCCCGGCCCGGGGACGCCGCTCCCCCGCTGCCGCCGCCTGACCCCGTGGAGGCCCCCGTGCACACCGGTTCGCTGCTGGAGATCTGGACGACGCCCGCGGCCGCGGGACCCATGAGCCGGAGGCCGTCGGCGCGGCTGGTGCCGGGGGTGGGGCTGGACGGCGACCGCTACGCCCTGGGCGGCGGCACGTGGGCGCAGTACCCGGACCTGGAGAAGCAGCTGACGCTGATCGACCGGGACGACGTCGCCGCCGTGGCCGCCGAGATGGGCGGCGCGTTCTCGACCGCGGACACCCGGCGGAACCTGGTGACCACCGGCGTGGACCTGTCCTCGCTGGTGGGCCGGTGGTTCGCGGTGGGCGACGCACTGCTGTTCGGGATGAAGCGCTGCCCGCCGTGCACGCACCTGGAGCGGCTGACCGGGCTCAAGCTGGTGAAGGCGATGGTGCACCGCGGCGGCATCAACGCGGCCGTGTTCGGGGGCGCGGTGATCGCCGAGGGCGCCGTCGTGCGGCCGGTCCCGGAGGAGGAGGCCGCCCGCCGCGGTGCGCCGACAGGTGCCGACCGCCCCGTGCCCCGGGTCGTCAACGGCTGACCCGCCGACCGCCACGGGTCTTCGCGTGCGCTCTGCCTCTGAGTGCCACGGGGAGCAGAGGCAGAGCGTCCGTCGACCTGCTCCTCGCCGAGCTCCCGGGTGCGTGGGAGCTCAGGTGCCGGCGGGCTCGTCGGTCCAGCGGGCGAGGAACTCCTTCTCCTCCGCGGTGATCCGGCGGGGCCGGTTCAGGGCGAAGTCGAACGGCACGAGCAGCGTGCTGCCCGTGACGGCGAGCGCCCCGTGGTCGAAGAGCTCGTAGTGGCAGGTGAACGCTGCGGCGCGGATGCCGGACACCCAGACCTGCACCTCGAGGGGCTCGGCGTCGTAGACGACCGACCGCTTGTAGGCGATCTCGTGCGATGCGACGACGAGCCCGCGGCGCATGCCGGTGCTCTCGTCGTGCGTCGGTTGCTCGAAGAAGAGGTTGACCCGCGCCATCTCGAAGTAGCCGAGGAAGGCGACGTTGTTGATGTGCTGGTAGGCGTCCATGTCCGACCAGCGCATGGGGACGTGCACCGTGTGCCTCACGCCGCCACCCTGCCCTACGCCGACGGGCGAGCCGTGCCGGGGCGGCTGCATCGGGGGGCACCGGGGATCTAGCGTCGTCGATGTGGAGCCGTGGGCGGCGGATGCGCCGGGCGTGCTGACGCTCCCCTCGGGGCGGCGCGTCCGCGGGAGGTCGCTCCGGCGGGTGGCAGCGGGGCCGCAGCCGACGTTCGGGGTCTACCTGGGCGGTCGCCGGCCCCGCGTCCCGTGGGAGAGCCGCTGGGTGCGCTGGCGCGACTTCTCGCTGCCGGCCGACCCGGCGGCGCTGCGGGAGGCACTGCGGGCCGCGCTGGAACGCACCGTCGATGGTCGGGTCGAGGTCGCCTGCCGGGGCGGGACCGGGCGCACCGGTACGGCGCTGGCCTGTCTCGCGGTGCTGGACGGCGTCCCGTCCGACCGGGCCGTGGCGTTCGTCCGTCGCGGCTACCGACGTCGCGCGGTGGAGACGCCGTGGCAGCGCCGCTTCGTCGAGCGGTTCGGCTGACACGCCGGTGGCCGGCAACCGATGCCGGGGGTCATCCGCGGAGGCGCCGGGCCAGCCGCTCCTGGCCGGGTCCGGACAGTTCCCCGACCACACCGCGGCGCCCGGCCACGGTCATGAGGAGCGCCTCAGCCGTGCCCGTGACCTCGGGGCCGCGCCCGAACGTCCAGTCGACGTCCGTGGCCACCAGCCGCACGCCGCGCACGCGGAGCACCCCCAGCAGCGTCGGGGCGAACAGCGCGGTCCGCAGCGCCGGCACCACCCGCTCGGCCGGGATGGACCGGGGCACACCGAGGGGACGGCGGATGTCCTGCTGGTGGATCATCTCGTCGGTCAGCGCGATGGCTCCCCCCATCCCGGCGGTCAGCCCGGAGGGCGTGAGGTGGTCGTCCAGGAGCCGGACCAGCTCAGCAGGTGTCCGGGTGCCGTACTCGCGCAGCCCCACGGCGTTCGTGCGGTCCACCGTGAAGCGGCCGCGGAGGAACCGCTCGGCCAGCTGCCGTGTGCCGAGCTCCTCGTAGCTCAGCACGTGCGCCACCACGTCGCGGACCGACCAGCCCTCGCACAACGACGGGGCAGCCCACTGCTCGGGGGCGAGACCCACCAGGAGCGCGCGGAGGTCCTCGCGTTCGGCCCGGGCCAGGTCCAACAAGTCCATGCGCACCCCGCGGATCGCGGTCGTGCCGGTGCACGACGAGGACGACGCGAGGCTAGGAGGCCGGAGCGCGGTGGACCAGGGGGCACGGAGCGGGACGTCCCCGGTCCCCTCCCCGGAACGCCGACGGCCGGTCCAGAGCAGATGCTCCGGACCGGCCGAGGGTGCGGCGATGGAACGGCCCCGCTGCGGGGACCCGCACCGAACGTGCGAGGCGTGGGGGGCAGCGGGCGGAAGGACCCTCTTCCCCCTCGGCCCTCGCAAGCTCGGGCCGAGCCTCCGAAGAGGGCCTTAGTCGCGGGTGAGCTTGCGGTAGGTGGCGCGGTGCGGACGGGCCGCGTCCGGGCCGAGCCGCTCGACCTTGTTCTTCTCGTAGTCGGCGAAGTTGCCCTCGAACCAGAACCACTTCGAGTCGCCCTCGTAGGCGAGGATGTGCGTCGCCACGCGGTCGAGGAACCACCGGTCGTGGCTGACGACGACGGCGCAGCCGGGGAACTCCAGCAGCGCGCCCTCGAGGCTGGTCAGCGTCTCCGTGTCGAGGTCGTTGGTGGGCTCGTCGAGCAGCAGCAGGTTGCCGCCCTGCTTGAGGGTCAGCGCCAGGTTCAGCCGGTTGCGCTCACCGCCGGAGAGCACCCCGGCCGGCTTCTGCTGGTCCGGGCCCTTGAACCCGAACGCGGCGACGTAGGCGCGCGAGGGCATCTCGACGTTGCCGACCTTGATGTGGTCGAGGCCGTCGGAGACGACCTCCCACAGGGTCTTCTTCGGGTCGATGCCGCTGCGGTTCTGCTCCACGTAGGAGAGCTGCACCGTCTCGCCGACCTTGATCTCGCCGTCGTCCGGCTTCTCCTCGCCGACCAGCATCTTGAACAGCGTGGTCTTGCCGACGCCGTTCGGGCCGACGACACCGACGATGCCGTTGCGCGGGAGGGTGAAGGTCAGGTCGTCGATGAGGACGCGGTCGCCGAAGCCCTTGGTGAGGTTCTTCGTCTCGACCACGACGCTGCCCAGCCGCGGGCCCGGCGGGATCTGGATCTCCTCGAAGTCCAGCTTGCGGAACTTCTCGGCCTCGGCGGCCATCTCCTCGTAGCGGGCCAGACGCGCCTTGCTCTTGGCCTGGCGGGCCTTGGCGCCGGAGCGGACCCACTCCAGCTCCTCCTTGAGGCGCTTCTGCCGCTTGGCGTCCTTGGCTCCTTCGACCTGCAGGCGCGCGGCCTTGGTCTCCAGGTAGGTGGAGTAGTTGCCCTCGTAGGGGTACGCCCGGCCCCGGTCGAGCTCGAGGATCCACTGGGCCACGTTGTCCAGGAAGTACCGGTCGTGGGTGACCGCGACGACGGTGCCGGCGTACTTCTCCAGGTGCTGCTCCAGCCAGGCCACGCTCTCGGCGTCGAGGTGGTTGGTCGGCTCGTCCAGCAGCAGCAGGTCGGGCGCCTCGAGCAGCAGCTTGCACAGCGCGACGCGGCGGCGCTCACCACCGGAGAGCACGGTGACGTCGGCGTCGCCCGGCGGGCAGCGCAGCGCGTCCATCGCCTGCTCGATGCGGGCGTCGAGCTCCCAACCGTCGGAGTTCTCGATGACCTCCATGAGCTCGCCCTGCTCGGCCATCAGCGCGTCGAAGTCGGCGTCGGGCTCGCCCATCGCCGCGCTGACCTCCTCGAAGCGGCGCAGGGCGTCGCGGAGCGGCTTGACCGCCTCCTCGACGTTGCCGCGGACGTCGAGCTCCTCGTTCAGCGGCGGCTCCTGCAGCAGGATGCCGACGGTGGCGTCGGGGGCGAGCGTCGCGTCACCGTTGGAGGGCTGCTGCAGGCCGGCCATGATCTGGAGCACGGTCGACTTGCCGGCCCCGTTGGGACCGACCACGCCGATCTTCGCGCCGGGCAGGAAGGACAGGGTGACGTTGTCGAGGATCACCTTGTCGCCGTGCGCCTTGCGCGCGCGGACCATCGTGTAGATGTACTGAGCCACTGGCTTGCCGAGCCTTCCGTCGTCTCGCGAGCGGGGGCGGGGCCGCGGGTCGCGACCCCACCCCGTACGTTCTCGCCTCCGATCCTCCCAGCCCGGGCAACTAGATGTGCGCGGGCTCCTCCGAGGGATCGAGGTCGTCCACCGAGGACAACGTCTCGTCGTCCCCCACGTAGTCCCGTCCCGCCCGCAACTCCTCGGTCGTCGGGTACGCCTCGGCCGGTTCGTCGGCCTCCGGGTGCAGCTCACCGGTCGCGGTGTCGACGCCATCCCTGCCCTCCAGGGCTCGCTCCGACCGGTCGCGCCGGAACACGGCCCTGCCCCGGGTGAGGTCGTGGCCGACCTCGAAGGCCTTGATCTGCGGCTTGCTCCGGCGACCCGTGTCGGAGTCCCAGCTGTGCGTGGTGATCGCGCCCCGGACGATGACCGGGTCGCCCTTGCTCACCGAGGCGGACACGTTGCCGCTCAGCGTGTTCCAGCACTCCACGTCGATCCAGAACGTGCCGGAGTCGACGTACTGCCCGCTGCCGGAGTCGTAGCGGCGGGCGGTGGAGGCCATGCGGAAGTTGGTTACCGCGCCGTTCTGCGTGGTCTTGCGGCGCGGGTCGTCGGCGACGTTGCCGACGACGGTGACGATGGTGTCGTTCACGGTGCTCCTCGGAGGGTGCTGCGCCGGGTGGCGCGACCGGCGCGGTGCCGGTGTGCCGTCGACCCTCACCGCCCGCCGGGGACCGGAGCAGGCCTTTCCCGGAACTGTGGACACGCCTGCCCCTTGTGGACGACCCCGCACCCGGGCGCGGTCCCCCGCGAGCGGGGCGGTGCGATGATCGGTCGCGAGCGCCCGTAGCTCAGCGGATAGAGCAGGTGCCTTCTAAGCACTTGGTCGCAGGTTCGATCCCTGCCGGGCGCGCCTTTACTCCATTGACCTGCGGTTTTGCGCAGAGGAACGACGACATGGCGGCCGGTTACCGAGATAATTACCCGTCAAGCGCGTCGGCGACCGACTGCCGGTCCCCCATCAGGTCACGCCCGAGGTACACCCGAGCGGTCATAGCTGGATCGGCGTGCCCGAGCTGATCCGCGATCTGCACCAGCGGCACCCTCCGTTCGTGAAGCAGGCTGGCCACGGTGCGACGGAACGTATGCGGAACCGCCCACGAGAGTCCGGCTTCGAGGAACAGATGAGCCAGCGCCTTCGCACAGTTCGACTGATCCCACGCCTGCTCTGTGTCTGCCAGATGAGGGGACGCGAACACGTAGCCAGTCCCACCGGTCTGCTCCCGCCGCCTGCGTAGCCTGGCAGCCAGGGTGCTGGGCAGGGGTAGGCGGCGCCGGGAGGACTTGGACTTCGTCCCCCTGATCAGGACGCTCGGCTGGCCCGGCCCGTCCGGCTCGAGGTCCACGTCTTCCCACCGGAGGGAACGAGCCTCGGTGATGCGGACGCCGGTGTAGGCCATGAACGCCGCGAGGTCCGCGACGGCCTGACGCTTTCGGGCCGTCTGCGGGAGCACATCCTCCGCGAGGGCGAGCTTGTCACCGTGGGCGATGAGCGCGTCCCGTTCTCCGCGGGTGAAGGCGCGGGTCATGTCGCGAGGCTCGCGGCCTTCCCGTCGCGGGTGAACCTTCTGCGACTTCACGAGGCGCACCTGGCGCATGGCGTTGGTGAGCAGTGTGCCGTTGTCAACGGCAAGGTTCAAAATGCCCATTAGCACGGACCGCGCGGCGGCGGCGGCCCCAGTGCCGTGGTTGTCGGCGACGGTCTGCAGAAAGGTGCGGAGTCGCTGGGGGTTGTTGGCCTCGGTGAGGGTCAGCCCCCGCACCGAGGAACCGGCTCTGTCGACGTACCGGACGAAGGTGCGCCCGTAGTCCTCGACGGTGCGAGGACTGAGACCGGAGTCGGTGCGCCGGATGCCGGCGAGCCACACCTGCCCGGCCGCCACGAGGGTCATCGTCGCGCTCATCGGTACTTCTCCGACGCTGTTCAACCGCTCGGTGATGCCCGCGTCCAGGGCTGCCAGTGCCCTGGTTTTCGTGGCGGCGACACGGGAAAGATCACGCTATACGCCGTCGTACCCCCGGTAATAGCAGCGCGCACGCCACCGCTCCGCACTACGACCGTTCGGGGCCTTCTTCCACTTGCCGCCTTCGTCGCGCCGTTGCGGGGTGACCTCCACCTCGCCGCGCTCCCCCAGGTTGAGCGCCTTTCTGCCCATGGCAGCCGACGCTACTTGGGTAACGAGTAGGCAGGTAGCGCCACGTGCCATCACGCGACGTGTCCCGTGTCAACCCGGTCGGCAGTCAGCAGAAGGTCGAAGGCTCGGGCGGTAGTCGCTCACACATCAGGAACCGTCCACTTCGCCATGCCGCGGCCCTTCCAGAGGAAGCGAAGGAGCCGAAGCGGGGCACCGTTGGCCGTCCAGATGGACTTGCCGAGCGTCGCGCTCGGGCTAGGGATGCCGAGGTGCGATCCCCACCCGATCGTGAGTGTGACCCCGTGCTCCTTGGCGAGCGCGAACAGGCGGGCGATCTCCACCTCCGAGAGCGGGCGCCTGATCTCCACGAGGGCCTCAGCGACCCGCTTCATCAGTCCACCTCCCGCTCGCACAGCAAGCAGCGCATCCCGGCCTCATTCGGCACGGCCCGCCTCTGGCGCGCAAGGCTAGTCGCCGAAGTGAAGTCACGGCGGTCACAACGTCAAACTGCATGATGCCGGTCGCGAGACCCGCGGGGCGGAGCACAGAACGTGGTCTTCCGCCTGCTGCGCTGCACGTCGCCTCCGCTTCGCGAGCTGCAGGAAAATCCTTGGCGGCCCACCGCTGCGTCAGGTCCCCGAAGGGGCGTCGGCGTGTTCAGGCCACAGTGTCTTCGACGCGAGGATCACAAGAATGAAGGCGTCACCCTCACAGCTCCCCGACATGGACGTTTGGTCCGTGGCATCGAGCAACGAGCCGCCGCTGTCGACGACGGCGCACGCCCGTTCGCCACGACGCAACAGCTGCTCGGCGCTCAGCACGCCTTCAGGCTCGTGTGATCGACTACGAAGTCCAGGAAGGCTCTGTCGACGAGGGGCTGCGGATCCGTCGTCGGGGTGGGTGGTGAGCTGCTCGGCGATCGGACGAGCGGCGTCGGCGAACGATCGGCCAACGACTGCGTGGTCGCTTGGAAGTCTTCGTCGCCCTCCGTGCTGCACCTAATCAGGGCCAGGACCGAACCGGCGATTGCAACTCCGGCGGCGGCTCGATTCACTTCCGCGTCGGCGGCTCAGCCGGAAGTCATGACTGGCTCTCTGTCACACCGGGGACCTGTCGTCCGCGCACCTCCTAGCATCTCTCGCGTTGTCCGGACCGCTTACGACCCGTCACAGCGCGCCCCGCAGGGTCCCTCGCCTGGTCACCGAAGGTCCGGCGTAGTGGTTTTTAAAAACCTTGCGTCCAGCGGCATGGTCGTGCAGACTGTAGCCATGCCCGGCGTCGCGGTTTCAGAAAACCTTCGATGGGTGCGCTGTCGCAGCGTTGGGGCGGCTGCAGCCTCTGCCCCTGTGCACTCGGGCATCTATGCGTACTGCGACGTGGTAGAGCTGCATGGTCTTCCGATCGATGTCTCGTGGGTCTACGTCGGCCAAGCCAAGCGACTGGAATCTCGACTCCAGCAGCACAGCGTTGGCCGCGAAAAGAACCCGGGCCTTCGTGACTGGTTGCACAGGGCTGGATGTCGCGAGGTGTGGTTCGCCGCTGTACCGGAGCTTGACCTGGACAAGGTCGAGCGTGACTTGATCGTTCGGTTGCAGCCGAGACTGAACCGAGTTCTTTACGCCAAGCATGCGTCACCAATTCCAGGGGCGATCCCCCTCCGAGGATCCAACTTGAAGGAGCAAGCGAATGCCTGATCTGAACCTTGATGCCGTCGTCGACGACGCGCTCAACGCAGAGGCCAGGAAGCGGTCCGCGCTGGCCATGCTCTTGGACGACGTGCTCCGCCAGGAGGGCCGGTTGCTCGTCGGCAGGTCGCAGATGGGTGGAACCGAGTCCTACGTCGGCACCGTCAACCTCAGCTGGGTAGGAGCGAACTTGCGTCTGGCAAGCAGTTTGCCCCTGCTGAAAAACAAGATCGATGATGACGGCCGCCTAGTCGTCGACGCGGAGAGTATCGAATTGTTCACCCAGCGGGAGATCGACTGGTCGCGACAGTCGGAACTGGCGCACTACCTCGTTACCCACCCGGTGCACAAGTTCCCGCCTCTGCTCGTCGTCATCACCGCGTCATGGGTAGACGAGCAGGAAAGCGACGCATGGGGAGCCGACGGCAAGGCTGTCCGATCTGTTGCGGGCTTCGAAAGTCTCGATAACCGCCGGGAGGTAGGACTGCTCGACATCTCCCAGGCGTTCACCCTGTACGCGCTCGACGGCCAGCACAGAAAGATTGGCATCGACGGGGCCCTGACCCTGGTCTCTTCGGGCCGCCTCCAGGTACTGAAGGAGGACGGTAACCCTGTCAAGGATGATGCTCTCGTCCTCGGTGACCTGATCGACGAGTTCGAACTGAATCCCAGCCAGGTCCAGAAGCTGGGTGCTGAGCGCATCGGTATTGAGTTTATCCCGGCCGTGGTCGCGGGGGAGACTCGGGAAGAGGCGCGGCGTCGCGTGCGGTCGGTCTTCACTCACGTCAACAAGCAGGCTGCCCCTCTCACTGGTGGGCAGATCGCTCAGCTTGACGAGGATAGCGGCTTCGCGATTGTCGCTCGCCAGGTGTCCGTAAGCCACGAACTGTTGCGCAAGAAGAGTGGGCGGCAGGACCGGGTCAACTTCAAGAACGCCACCATTGCCCTGAAGAGTGCGAGCTTCACCACCCTCCAGACCGTGAAGGAGATGGCGCAGCGGTATCTGGGTGCGATGCCGGAGTATCAGGCCTGGAAGAGTAAAGGCCGACTCCTGCCCATGCGACCCAGTCCTGAGCAGCTTGACGCCGGACGACAGGAGCTGGCTGGGCTTATGTCCGCGATGGAGGAGCTCCCCAACGTCAGCCGAATTCAGCGTGGCACTGCCACCGGGGAGCTGCGTCGCTTCGCGCACGAGCAGCCACCCGGCGAAGGTCACATGCTCTTTCGACCTATTGGTCAGATCGCGCTGGCACAGGCGTGTGGCGCTATGCGTGTCGCTGGGCTCGAACTTCCGGCCGTGTTCGCGAAGCTCAACGAGCTCGATGCGGCTGGCGGTTTCCGGCTCGATACCCCGGAGAACCCTTGGTACGGAGTCTTGTACGACCCGGCCGGTCAGCGCATGCGCGTACGGGGGCGCGACACTGCGGCCCGGGTGCTGGTGTACTTGGTGACCGGTTTGGAGACTGAGGAGGCCAGGGCGGCACTGACTGAAGAACTGCGTGAGAGCCGTCGGCTGGGCGAAGAGGACCAGTACCGCGACTATGACGGAAGTATCGTGAGTCGGGACAAAATCAAGCTGCCTCCAATGCTGTGACCGCCGACCGGCAGCAGGACGCCGAAGCCTCGACCGCTTATCAATTCCTAACGACCAAGCGGTCCATCAGGGACGTCGGCAAGCGCCTTCGCGATGAGCAAGAGCGCCCATCGGACCGGGACGCCCTGACGGAATACAGGGGGTTCAACGCGCAGAACTTGTCCGCGGTTCACGGCGAAGTACGTGACGCGCTGAACGAGGTCCCGTTTCTACTAGCTTGCCGAGTCAAGCGGTTGGACAGCATCGTGCGGAAGCTGCGGCGTGAGCGTTCGATGACGCTAGAGCGCATGGACGACATCTGCGGTCTCCGAGTCATCGTTCCCTCGCGGGCCGCGCAGGCCGCAGCAGTCGACGCCATCAGCAGCCGGCTGGGGCCATCGCGCACACGCAACTACGTGGAGGCGCCGCCGAACAGCGGTTACAGGGCCGTGCACCTTATCGTCGACAACGCCTTGTCACTCCCAGAGGGCGAAGGACCAAGCGTATTCCGGTACGAGATCCAAGTTCGGACGTATTTCCAACACTTATGGTCAAGCACGAGTGAGAGCTTCGGGGAACGAGTAAAAGAGGGAGGGGGTAGCCGACCTGTTCGGAGCTACTTGGACGAACTGTCGCGCCGTATCGACTCGTTGGAGTCTGAAGACCCGTCGCGATCACAGATGGTGGTCGAGCCCCAAACGGGCGCTCTAAACTACTTTGCCGTCCAATTCGATCATTCCGGCGAGCAATTGGTCAGGCTGGATTCTCTGGGGGAGAACCTGCGTCAGACGCTTCGGCGCTTCAGCTACCTCGAAGGGCTATCCAGGGACACCCTGACGCGGGAGGTGGTCCTCTTGGGAAGTGCTAGCTCTGAGGAGCAACTTCGAGTAACGCACATCCGCTATTTTGCCCCGCGTGGTATCCCCGATCTGCCGCCAGAGCTGCGGCCGCCTGAGTTGCGCCCGGGCTGAGTCATGCTGCTAGGTGGCGGTGGGAAGCCACGACAGTGAGTCCGCGGCCGACCTGGCGCTGACTCTCATGGGGCACGCGAAGTTGGAACGGTCTCCCCGGGTGCCTGGCTCGCGGCTGGACGAACACCAAGAGTCGTCGGAGCGAGCGGCGGCCTCAACCCGTCGACGGAGCGTAAGCCGCGGGCGTCCTTGCACGAAGACAGTGGCTCACTCGGCTGCGTTTCGTGGCTGTGGCTGAACACAGCGTCTTCGGCGGGATCGATGGCTACCCGGAGGGGTTGTCCTTCGGCTCTCGGGAGGAGCTTCGAACTGCGGGGTTGTATCGACACCTGCGGGCGGGCATCAGTGATGCCCCGGAAGATGGGGCCGACGCCATCATCGTCTCGGGTGGTTACCCCAACGATCGTGATGAAGGTGACCGCATAATGTACACCGGTCAGGGCGGCCAAGACCTCATGGGTCGCCAAGTCGAAGACCAGGAATTGGCTCGGAGAAACCTGACGCTCGTTCGCGCCGAGGGACATGGTCTACCCCGTTCGCGTCATCCGAAGGGCGCGCCGAAAGTCCCCACCGCATTTCCCGGTGACGGGTTATTGCTACGACGGCCTTTACATCGTCGTACAACACTGGGTGGCGCCGAGCGAGCTGGACGGGCCGTTGGTGTTCCGCTTTGTGCTCGAAGAGTCGGACGGCGGAACGCGTTGAGAATGTACCGAGTCGACTGACCGGTCGACGGCGCCGGTCGGCCATCGGTCGCCAAGTCGAGCCATCAGCGTGACGCGAAGACTAACACGGGATAGTGCCGTGACGTAGTGGGTCAAGACACGGCACGACCACCCCTGTCAGGTGTGCGGAACGCGGCTAGAGGGTTGACGGTGGCGCCTATGCCGAAGGTGCTCACATCGGGCCCCTTGGACGACCACACGACGGACCAACTGTCGTTGAAAACGTCCTCTGCCTTTACCCTAATCACCATGTCCTTTTCGATAAGGGCGCCATCTTCATCGAAGGAGAATGGGTCCGTACCTCCGCGGACGGCTCCGTGGTCGCCAAGCTGCGCATCGATGCAGAACATGCTCTCACCTGGAGGCTATTAGGTACCACCGTCGACATTTCGCTCAGGTCGCGACGGTCGACGGTCGACGGTCTAGGCATAGGACTGCAAGGTCCCCATACAGCGCCCTTGCAACGGGTCCGGAGTGCTGACGCGAGGGGCTCCTATGCCGAGGCGCTGGAGAGTGTAAGTCCAGCGACCGACTGAGTGATTCAACTCTGAGGGTCGACTCGGGTGTGGTCCCGCCCCATACAATCCGCTCCTGCTTGACTGTCGTGTGCACGGCAATCTCCGAGCGGGATCGGTTCAATCAATGCAGGAGCGGCGACGATGCATCCCGGGTAGCTCGTCGGTGAAGATTCGCATCCGAACCCCGGCGCCTTCGCGGGGCGTGTTGTAATCGCGGACCGTGCCCGTCTCGCGCTCCGTGCTCTACGCGCCGTCATCGCTTGTCGAGGACTGCTCTGCAACTTCGTCGTCATTCAGAAGATGAAGCTGAGTCAACCACCGCAAGACATGCGAAAGCTGCGTTGCGCTGATTCCGGCTGGGGGCTCCTCTCTGAGAGACGCGAGCGGCGTTGATCCGCGTACTGCGGCGAGAACCTCCTCTGCGCCAAGTACTCGATCCAAGAAGAGCCTCTGGAGCAGGCTCACGTCACGCGACTTCAGCAGCTCTTGACCGGACGCAGTGACGGTGACGGCATCGCCGTCCAATTTCACAAGGCCCAAGGTGAACAAATTGTCGACCCGTCGGCGCGCCTCGCTGTCGAGCGTGATGCGGGGGAATTCGGTGCGGTAAGCGCCGATCAAACCTTCATAAGTGGGATCGCCCTCGGCGAGTTGTAGCATCCGGAGCACCACAGAAAGGTAGCTGTCCCCGGTCCGTGAGCCGCCGAGCTTGTCGATGGGCCGCTTCCCCGTGTCGTCGGAGCGCCTGGCTCGCCGCCCTACGCGGGCGAGATCTGTAATTGAAGCTTCGTTGACTTTCAGACGGAAGACCTTCGACCCCAGGCTCAGAAAGTGGGACGTCTGAAGCATGTATAGGCGTCTGCCAGTCGCCGCGCTAAACTCCGCCTGAAGTTCTCGGCGCGGCAGCGGCGGACCTCCAGCGCCTCTGTGCCACCAATCCTCTTTCAAGTCGTTGGTGACAAGCAGCGTGTCGCGTTGGCGTCCTTTGGCTTCGGCGATGACTTGTGCCCATAGTAGGTAGTCGCCGACCGCAAGCTCCTCCGACTTGCCCTTGTCCATGTATCCCGGCGGGATCGACTCTTTTTGACGACGAGCACCCTCTGTTCGAAGGGCCTTCTCTTCTCCAATCGAAGGAGGTTGACCCACGCGCTCTGAAAGCAGTGTGGTTAGCTGCTGTAGTACTTCGTCTTTATTGGTGTCGAAAGATGTTGCCGGCCGGTGCTGTTCGCCAAGTCGCGCAAGCCGCAGCACCAGGCGGTCGACGGTCTGTGTCCAGCTGGCCACTACGTGGCTTTTCTCCTGCTCGGGTAGTGACGTCATCTTGGCCCATTGATTGAGGGCGTCTTCGCCCTGCTTGCGCAGTGACTGAAGCTTGTTTTGCACGCCAGTCAAAGAGGTCGCATAAGCTTGCAGTGTCGTGTCTCTGTTGTACCAGAACTCGGCCGCAGCCTGATGGCTAACGTGCAGCCGGTCATCCAAGCGTGCCAATAGTCGACTCAGGTCCGTACGGGCAACCTTCGTGATCCTGTAGAAATCCAGCAGGACGTTCGCGTCTAAAGTAACCAGTCCGCTTCGAAGGACTTCCTCGAAGGCGTGGTCAGGTGGAGTTAGGTATCGCTCGAAGCCGTCCGCCAGCGATCCCCCACGCGGAGAGCGTGATTCCTTGACTCCGACGTCATGCTCATCGGCGCCTTTGACGCCGTCGCCAGTGTTCCTATCGCCTGGGCCGGCGTCACGAGCCTGCTCGTCCGTTGCGCGAGTCACGGCTCGCCACGTTAGTCGGCAATACCGGCGCAGTTGCTCATTAGGGCATGCCAACGCGTCGGGCGTTGAGTCCGGCGCGAGCCTTGGGGCTCAGGCTGTGAGTACGAGCGCTGACGATGTCCGGTAGGCGAAGCCCGTGTAGCTAGGCGTGCGGACGTCGCAGAAGTAGACCTCGCGCGGCACGTCTGCGGGGTGGGGGATAGACCCCGTGGACGCGTCTGCAGCACCGTCTCGTCATAGCAGCTCGGGTCCTGCCCCAGTTGGAAAGTCGATGGAACGCATCCCTCAGGGGCCAAACGGGGGTCTCACGTGGACGTTTGTCTGGCTGCAGGCGGACCTGCAGCCAGACAAACGACCCGAAACGCCAGCCCGTGAAAGCGTCGGGTCCAGACCCTGTCCGGACGGCTTGGCTCACGGCGGGCGGAGAGCGACCCCACCCAGACCCCCATGGGCTTTCGGCACGTCGCACGTTCTCCGTCCTGGCGTGCCGGTCACATGTCAGGCAAGCCGGTGCTCCAGCACGAACCGAGTGGTCACGTCCCAGGGCATCCGCGCGGCGTCTGGGCGAGCGGGGTTGCCCATGTCGATCCCCACCACCTCAGCGGCGACCACGCGGCCGGCACCGTCAGCGACCCGACCGTTCAGCGCAGCGACGGCGTCACGCAACCGCAGGTTCGCGTAGTGCTCCGGCAGGCCCGCGCTGCGCGTGACCTCGTGCACGGTGGTCACAGTGACCCGCACCGTGCCGCCCTCGCCGGGCACCGTGGATGCCACGCGTGCATCCCGCAGGAGGCTGGAAGCCCGTCCGGGAACGGGCTGGCCCGTGTACGTCGGTCGTGGGCTGGCCGTCGTAACCGAGGCCAAGAGATTGCCGTTCACGGAGAGCGCGAACTCGCGCACCGTCTCGTCCGTCGGCTCGGCTGACAGCACGGGCACGGGGTGGAACGCGCGGTTGACGGTCAGCCGCAGGTTGTCCCGGTGTAGCTCACCACTGGTGCTCGTGCTGATCTGATCCGTTTGGACGGCGAAACCGAGCGCCCTGCAGGACTCGTAGACCCGGTCGGCGTCCAGCGGCGCGTACATGAACGGTCGGTACAGGACGAAGTCCAGCCGTCCGGAAGGCACGCCACCTGCCGTAGTAGTGGGCTTGGGCTGGACGATGTACAGCACCGGCTGACCGGTCGGGTCGGCCGTGGCTTCAGCGGGAACGCCGGTCACGACGATGGAGACAGCCTCGCCGTAGAGGTCCGCCACAACGCCGCCCAGTAGCTCGGCCAGCTGGGTGTCGTCGTTAATCTGTGCGCCCTCTGCGTGCTTGACCTTGACCTCGGCGGCCTGGACCAGCAGACCGGCGCGCTTGACCTCGTACTCAGCCTGAGAGAGGTCCACAGCAGTCGGGGTCTCGTCACCCCCGGCGAGACGAGCGACCAGCTTTTCGGCTGCCTCCTCGGCCTGCTGGCTCGCCTCCCGACGCATCGCGTACAGCTCCCGTGCCTCCGTGATCGCCAGGCGAGACAGTTCAGCGGCGGTCGGGGTGGAACGGGTCTTGCGGTTGGTGTTGCTCACGGGTTGATCTCCTTTGGTAGTGGCTTCGCCTTGATGACGAAGGCCGGTTCGCGGGCATGACTGATGGCGGACCCTCACGGGTCCGATCTCTGGTCAGCCGTTGGTGTTGACCGGATGGGGCGGACGGGGTCCGCCCGGGTCAAGTCGTGTCAGCTGCGCCGATGCACCGGCCCCGCAGGGGCCGACCTCGGGGAGCCGCCTTGCTGTGTTGCTGTAGTGCTGTGCAGGTGTTGATGGAGGGGGTTCTAAGGGGGAACCATCAACATCAACGCCGACCCTGGTCGTCGCTAGGGAGTCCGCTCCCAGCGGTTTCCGGAGAACCGCACGCGCCCCTTCAGGGAGGTCCGCACGGTGACCGGCGAACGGTTCACCAACGCGGCGTAGTGATCACCCAGGGCTGACAAAGACGTCGCGGGCGGCTGTTCAAGCACCACCCGGTCAGCGAGCGCATCCCACATGCCAGCCGGTGAAGTCCTCGACTCCTTTCGCTGCTCCTGCTCGCCGTTGCCAGTCCACAGAGTCCAGACCGGCGCATCTCCCACAACATCCAGCGAGGCGTTCAAGGCCACCGGCTCACCGTCGTTGCTGCGCACGGCCAGTTGCCTGCGCTGGTCCTTCTCCCGGCTGGTCAGAACCGCCTTCACCCGAGCCGCAACGCTCCACGTTCGTGCTCCGATGGGGGCGTTCACACCATGAGCCGGCCCGGTGGGTCCGGGCTTGCCCGTGTGGGTAAGCAGTAAGACAGCTGTGCCCTGCTGAGTCAGCCGCAGGAGGGGCCCGATCACCCGCTTGGCTTGGCCGTTGTCGTTGACGTCGTCCACGATCCCCAGGACGTTGTCCACGACCAGCAGACCCGGTGCTAGTCCGGTCACCGCGTCCATGAGTGCGTTCCACTCGGCGTCCCCCGTTGCGGAGTAGTCGACCACCCGTACCCGCTTGCGGTTAGGCGCGGCGACCAGTGGCGCGATGCGGCGGCGCACCGATGCCGCTCCGTCTGCGTCGGTGCAGACGAACGCCACGGCATCCAGCTCCCCGGACAGGTCGCATCCCAGGAACTCGCGCTCCCCGTTGAGCAACGCCGCAGCCATACCAACCGCCAGGTGCGTCTTCCCGGCAGTCGGCGCACCGGACAGCACGGTCAGTGTGGTGGACAGCACTCCGGCGATGAGGTGGGGCTCCCGCTCCTGTTCTGGCCAGTCTGCCGGGTCGAAGACGTCCCGGAACCGCAGTCCGCCCCTGGTACAGGCGGCCTCGGCGGTGGTTATCTCCGTCTGCGGTCGGTTCGTCGGGGCTGTCATCGGGACACCTCGGCCCGCGCGCGGGTCGACGTCGACACGGCACCGAACACGCGCCGCGCGGTTAGGGCGCCCGTGAACGTGGTCGCCACTTCGGTGGACCCGGCAGCACCCCCGGACGCTGTGGACCGCGCTGACGCCGTTTCTGCCCGGCCTCGCGGGTGCTTCCGCCAGGACCCGTGGGCCGTGTCTTGGGGGAAGGTGGCGACGATGGGCGCACAGGCGACGCACGGTGCGTGCGTAAGGCGCGTCCAGCCCTCGGCGTGGCCCCATGCGGCAGCGGCGGCGTCGGCGTTGCACAGCCCGGCGGTGACGTAGGCGTTGCGGATGCGATCCCACGTGCGAGCGGACTCGATGGTTTCCGGCAGGTGCCTGCGAGGTAGAGCATCGGTGCGGGTCACGCTGCGCTCGCCATCTCGACCCGCCCGGCCATGACGAAGCGGTGCAGCTCTGCGCGGTCGTAGAGCACGGTGCGACCGACCCGGTGGAACGCGGGGCCTCGGCCGTGGTGCCGCCACTGGCGCAGCGTGCCGGGCGCGAAGCCGGTGACCTGCGCTGCTTCACGCTCACGCACCCAGCGGGTGGGCGTCACGGCTACGGACCGCGTAGTGGTGTTGCTGGACACTGAGTGAACCTCCTTGTGGGCAGGACTCATGGCCGGACGTGCCGCCAAGCGGGCAGCCCGGTGAGACCCCTGCGGGGTGGGTTGTTGTTTGCCGTCGCGCCCCTGCTGAGCAGGCACTCAGGGGGCGGCGTGTGAGCCGTCGGATGCGCTGTCCGTCGGCCGGGAGCGGTGGGTGCGGCCCCGCTGGCTGTCAGGGCGCCCTCCGGCAGAACAACTCTGACATGCTGTCGCGGTTGGTACGAGCGTGTGACAGAACGTGTGTTTCCCCAGTTCCGGACCACTCAGCCACAGTTGGGCGTTCCGCGCCCGGCACCGGCTCACGCCGTCGTCAACGACTCCTCCAACGACGCACCGGGTTGAGGACAAGGCTGCCGCTCGTTACCGGAAAAGTTTCCGATGACGGAGGTAACGACGGTTCACCGAAACTAACGTGCAGTGATCTACGGGTGCCCGGTCCGGCGATGAACGTGCAGGTCAGCTGACGACGAGGCACACGACGCGATCACGAGTAACAAGGCGATCTGCTAAGCACTTGGTCGCAGGTTCGATCCCTGCCGGGCGCGCCGCCGGTCGGCCTTCTCGTCACTCCCCTGCTGCAGGATGCGCGCTGCCGGCACCCCCACCGGGTGCCCGACCCGCAGGAGATGGTGACCATGGCGCCTCCCGACCACCGCACCGAACCGCCGCTGACGGGCGGGGAGGCGACGCTGCTGACCGGCTTCCTGGAGTTCCACCGGCAGACGCTGGAGTGGAAGTGCGCCGGCCTGACCCCCGAGCAGCTGGCCACGCGGGCCGTCCCGACCTCCGAGCTCACGCTGCTGGGCATGGTGCGCCACCTCGCGGCGGTGGAGACCGGCTGGCTCGTCGGCTTCGGCGGCCTCCCCCACGACCTGTGGCCCGACGTCGTCCGCGACCGCGACGAGCAGTGGCGGGTCGACCCCGGCACCGTCACCGCGGACGACGTGACCGCGGCCTGGACGACCTGGCGGGCGGCGGCCGACGCGGTCGGCGAGGTGGCCCGCCGGCTGCCGCTGGACACCGAGGACCGGCCGTGGGGCCGCGAGGACGCGTTCTCGCTCCGCTGGATCCTTCTCCACCTGATCGAGGAGTACGCCCGGCACAACGGCCACGCCGACCTGATCCGCGAGGCCCTGGACGGCGCCACCGGCGAGTGACCCGACCGCGGGGCTCCGAGGAACGGGCACCCCGTGCGGCGGGCTGTTGGAGCGCCGGGCGGCCGGGTAGGGGGGCGGGCATGGCGACGAACGGGACGACGACGCTGGAGGTCCACGAGGCCGGGTTCGACGGGACCGTGACCATCGAGCACGGCACCGTCCGGGTGACCGGGACCCGCCCGCAGGACGGGGCCGCCGTGGTCAAGGACGTGCCCGCCGACCGGGACCCCGAGCTGACCCGGCTGGTCGAGCGCGCCATCGGCGGGGACACCGGGGTGGCCGGACAGCTGCTGGCCCACGTCGGCGTGACCGACCCGGCCTGAGCCGGCCGGTCAGCGGGGCGCGGGCGGCTTCAGGACGGCGAACGGATCGGTGACCTCCAGCCCCGACGTGACGAAGCGGTAGAGCGCCGCGGGGCGGCCCCCCGCCCGGCCGGGCGCCGCGAGCTCGCCGGTCGGCTCCAGCACGCCGCGGCGCAGCAGCACCCGCTGCAGGTTGGTCGCGGTCACCTCGTAGCCGAGCGCGGCGACGTAGATCTCGCGCAGCTCGGCGATGGTGAACGTCGGCGGGGCGAGGGCGAAACCGACGTTGGTGTACGAGAGCTTCGCCCGCAGCCGCTCCAGGGCCGACACGACGATCGAGCCGTGGTCGAAGGCCGTCCCCGGCAGCGCGTCGACCGGGTGCCAGGCGGTGTCCTCGGGCAGCACCGGGTCCAGGTCGCCCGGGATCAGGCCGAGGTAGGCGGTCGCCACGGTGCGGCTGCGCGGGTCGCGGTGCGGGTCGCTGCGGGTCTCCAGCTGTTCCAGGTGCGCGAGCTGGGCCACCTCCACCTTCGACGCGAGCTGTCGACCGACCGATGCGCCGAGCGTCTCCTCCGGCAGCAGCGGCCCGCCTGGCAGCGCCCAGGAACGGGCGAACGGCTCCTTGGCCCGGTGCCAGAGCATCACGTGCAGGCGCGCGCTCCGGACCTGCAGCACCACCGCGAGCGCCTGGTGCGGATAGGCCGGCCGCTCGGGCGAGGACCAGACGGACGTCACGGATTCCATGCTAGGTTTCTCGGCAGAGGTTTTCGCCTGATAGTCCGAAACCCCCACTCCTCCGGAGGTCCCGGTGACCGCAACGCTCCCCGCTCCCACCACCGCGCAGTGGACGCCGGAGCAGTGGCAGGACTGGCGCGACGAGGTCCGCCGGCTGGCCGCCGAGCGCGACGCCGTCGTCCTCGCGCACAACTACCAGGCCGCCCCGATCCAGGACGTCGCCGACCACGTCGGCGACTCCCTCGCCCTGTCCCGCATCGCGGCGGCCAGCACCGCGAGCACGATCGTCTTCGCCGGCGTCCACTTCATGGCCGAGACGGCGAAGATCCTCAGCCCCGAGAAGACCGTGCTGGTGCCCGACGCCGCCGCCGGCTGCTCGCTGGCCGACACGATCACCGCCGACCAGCTCCGCGCGTGGAAGGCCGAGCACCCGGGCGCCGCCGTCGTCTCGTACGTGAACACCACCGCCGAGGTGAAGGCGGAGACCGACATCTGCTGCACCTCCTCCAACGCCGTCGAGGTCGTGGACTCGATCCCCGCCGACCGCGACGTGCTCTTCCTCCCCGACCAGTTCCTCGGCGCGCACGTCCAGCGGGTCACCGGCCGGCAGAACATGCGCATCTGGATGGGCGAGTGCCACGTGCACGCCGGCATCTCCCCCACCGACCTGCGGCAGAGCATCGAGGACGCGCCCGACGCCGAGGTGCTCGTGCACCCCGAGTGCGGCTGCGCCACGAGCGCGCTCTGGATGGTCGGCCAGGGCGACCTGCCGTCGGACCGGGTGCACGTCCTCTCCACCGGCGCGATGCTCGACCAGGCGAAGCGGACGACGGCGAAGCGCGTGCTGGTCGCCACCGAGATCGGCATGCTCCACCAGCTGCGCCAGGCCAACCCGGCCGCCGCCTTCGAGGCGGTCAACCCGCGCGCCGAGTGCCCCTACATGAAGATGTCGACGCCGGAGAAGCTGCTGCGCGCGCTGCGCGAGGGCCGCGACGAGGTCACCGTCGACCCGGAGATCGCCGCCCGCGCGCGGTCGGCCGTCGAGGCGATGATCGCCCTCGGCACCCCGTCGCTGGTCGGCGAGTGACGGTGGGGCCCCGCCGCACCGCGCCGGTCGCCCCCGCCGTCGTCCCGGCCCTCGCCCTGCCGGCACCGGGCTGGTCCCGCACCACGGAGGTCACGGTGGTCGGCAGCGGCGCCGCCGGGCTGATGACCGCGCTCGCCCTGGCCGAGGCAGGACGCCGGGTCGCCGTCGTCACCAAGGGCCCGCTCGGCGCCGGCAGCACCCGCTGGGCGCAGGGCGGCCTGGCGGCGGTGCTCGGTGCCGACGACGACGCCGCACTGCACGTGCAGGACACGCTCACCGCCGGGGCGGGGCTGTGCGACGAGGCGGCGGTGGCCGCGCTCGTCGCCGAGGCCCCGGCCGCGGTCCGGCTGCTGCAGCACCTCGGGGCGCGGCTCGACGTGGATGCGCACGGCGCCCCGGCGCTGACCCGGGAGGGCGGGCACAGCCGTGACCGGATCGTGCACGCCGGTGGTGACGCCAGCGGCGCCGAGGTCACCCGCACGCTCGTCGAGGCGCTGGGCGCGGCGGGCGTGGAGGTGCTCGAGCACACGGTCGCGCTCGACGCGCTGCGCGCCGCCGACGGCACGGTGGTCGGACTGCGGGTCGCCCGGGTCGCCGCCGACGGCACCCTCGCCGACGCCGGGGACCTGCGCTCGCACGCCGTCGTCCTCGCGACCGGCGGCTACGGGCAGGCCTACGCCGCCGCCACCAGCCCCGCGGGCACGACCGGCGACGGGCTGGCGCTCGCGCTGCGCGCCGGCGCCGAGGTCGCCGACGTCGAGATGGTGCAGTTCCACCCGACCGTGCTCTGGCAGGGGCCGGGCGCCGCCGGGCAGCAGGTGCTGATCTCCGAGGCGGTCCGCGGCGAGGGCGCGGTACTCGTCGACGGCGACGGACGGCGGATCATGGCCGGCGCGCACCCGCTGGCCGACCTCGCGCCCCGCGACGTCGTCTCGGCCACCATCGCCGCCCACCTGGCCGCCACTGGCGAGGACTGCGTCTTCCTCGACGCGACGGACCTGGGGGCCGGCTTCCTGGAGCGCCGGTTCCCCGGCATCCTCCGCGCCTGCCGCGCGGCCGGGTTCGACCCGGCCACCGAGCCGGTGCCGGTGGCCCCGGGCGCCCACTACACCTGCGGCGGCGTGCTCGCCGACCTCGACGGCCGCACCAGCGTCCCGGGGCTCTTCGCCGTGGGCGAGGTCGCCTGCACCGGTGTGCACGGTGCGAACCGGCTGGCGTCGAACTCGATCACCGAGGGGCTGGTCGCCGCCCGCCGCTGCGCCGACCTGCTGGACGCCACGCTCCCCGCGGGCACACCCGCCACCCCCGCCTCCCCCCGCGCCCTGGCGACCGGTGCGGTGGACCCCGCGTCGCGTGCGGCCATCGGTGCGGCCACCAGCCGGCACGCCGGGGTCGTCCGCACCGCCGACGGCCTGACCGAGCTCACCGGCACGCTGGCCGCCGCGCCCCGCCTGCCCGCCGGCCGGCCGCTCGACCTGGCCGCCGTCGAGGCGACCGCGGTGCACACGGTCGCCACCCTGCTGGCCACCGCGGCACTCGCCCGCCCGGAGAGCCGCGGCTGCCATCGGCGCGCCGACGCCCCCGGCACCCGGCCCGAGTGGCAGCTGCGGCTCGCCCACCGCATCGACGCCTCCGGCCACCTGCACACCCGCACCGTGCCGCTGAGCGCGCGCGGCACCCGGCAGACCCAGGGAGTGGCATGACCGGCACCGAGTGGCACCCGCTGCGACCGGAGCTGGCCGATGTCCTCCGCGACGGCGGCCTGGACCCGGCGGGCGTCGAGCGGGTGATCCGCCGGGCGCTGGACGAGGACCTGGCGCTCGGCCCCGACGTCACCACGGCCGCCACGGTGCCGGCCGACGCCCGCGCCTCCGGTGACGTGGTGCCGCGTTCGCCCGGCGTGCTGGCCGGTGTCCCGGTCGCCGCGGCGGTGTTCGCCATCGTCGGCGGGGACGACGTCGCCGTGACGGTGCAGGCCGCCGACGGGATGGCGGCCCGCACGAACGCCCCCGTGCTCACCGCGACGGGGCCGACGCGGTCCCTGCTGACGGCGGAGCGCACCGCGCTCAACCTGGTCGGTCACCTCTCCGGCATCGCCACGTTGACCCGGCGCTGGGTCGACGCCGTCGAGGGCACCGGCGCCGCCATCCGCGACACCCGCAAGACGCTGCCCGGGCTGCGCGTGCTCGAGAAGTACGCCGTCCGCTGCGGCGGCGGGGTCAACCACCGCATGACCCTGGGCGACGCGGCCCTGGTCAAGGACAACCACGTGGCGGCAGCAGGCGGCATCGCAGCGGCGGTGGAGGCGGTGCGAGCGCACTCCCCGCAGATCCCGCTCGAGGTGGAGTGCGACACCCTCGACCAGGTGCGCGAGGCGATCGACGCCGGCGTGCAGCTGGTGCTGCTCGACAACTTCTCGCTCGCCGACACCCGCGCGGCGGTGGAGCTGGTGGGCGGCACCGGCGTTCGGCTGGAGGCCAGCGGCGGGCTGTCGCTGGAGCGGGCCGCCGAGGTGGCGGCGACCGGCGTCGACTACCTGGCCGTCGGCGCGCTCACGCACAGCGCCCCGGTACTCGACCTCGGCTTCGACCTGCGCTGACCCGCTGCCCCGGCCGCCGCTCTGGTCGTGTTCCTCGCGCCTCGGGAGTCCTGCACGACCCCGAGAGCGCGGGCAGCACCCCTAGAGCGGCTCGCGGGCGGGGTGCTCAACGAGGAATCGGCGGGCCCGCCGCTCGTTGCGGAGCACCAGCGGGAGGAGCACGGCCATGCCGAGGGCCATCACCACGACCAGGCCCAGGCGCCAGGGCGACGGCGAGCCGACGAACTGCCCGACGAACATGAGCAGCAGGCCGAGCTGGAGGATCAGCAGCCACCGCTGAGCGGTCAGCCGCTCGGCCAGGTGGCGTACCAGGGGCACGTGCGTCGGATCGACCGGCACGCTGCCGCGCAACTCCTGCAGGAGCAGCTTCTGCTGTCGACGGTCCAGCACCGTCAGGGGGCTGCGCAGGCCGCCGAGCCGACGGGTGGCACGCCACTGCCCGATCGCGCCGACCGCCACGAGCACCCACGCGGACGTGGCGGCGACGACCGCTGCGATCTCCTGCCCGAGCGGTTCGTCTTCCGTCGCGGACGGCTCGTCGCCCGCCCACGCAGCCACCGCGAAGGCGATGGCCACGCACAGCACGAGCAGGCCCGCCACCAGCAGGACGACGAGCCGGCGTCCCCGGCGGACGCGCGCCTCGAGCGCCTCGGACGGCAGCCCGTCGAGAATCCGCCGGGCTTCAGCCCAGCGCTCGGCATCGGTGGTGGGCACCCGCAGAGTCTGATGTGGAACCGGCACCGACGCGCCCGCCTCCAGCGGATTCCACCGGGCGGGTGACGCCGCCCGACGTCAGCCGTTGTCGACACGTGGTGGTGTCGCCGGACCGGAAGACGACGGAGTCGACACGGAGGCCGTCGGGGCGGGCCCGCGGCGCTACCGCGAGTCCGGGTGCACCCAGCCGATCGCGGGCGCGACGTGCTCGACGATGGTCCGCAGCAGGTGGGCGTTGTACTCGACGCCCAGCATGTTCGGCACGGTGAGCAGAAGGCTGTCGGCCTCGCGGACGGCGGCGTCCTTGGCCAGCTCCTCGGCGAGCACGTCGGGCTCGCCGGTGTAGCTCTTGCCGAAGCGGGCCCGCACGCCTTCGAGGATGCCGACCTGGTCCTCACCCTCGCGGCCGCCGCCGAAGTACTGCCGGTCCAGGTCGCTGGTGATCGGCAGCACGCTGCGGCTCACCGAGACCCGCGGCTCGCGCTGCCACCCCGCCTCCGCCCAGGCGGCGCGGTAGCGGGCGATCTGCTCGGCCTGCAGCTCGTCGAAGGGGACGCCGGTGTCCTCGACCAGCAGGGTGGAGCTCATCAGGTTCAACCCCTGCCGCGCCGTCCACTCCGCCGTCGCGCGGGTGCCCGAACCCCACCAGATGCGGTCGGCCAGCCCCGGCGACTGCGGCTGGATCGCGAGCTTCCCCGTCGCGCCACCGGTCATCCGCGGGTCGGCGTCCACCACCGGCTGCCCGTTGATCGCCGCGAGGAAGAGGGCGGTCTTCTGCCGGGCCAGCTCGGCGTCGGTGCTGCCCTCGTCGGGCACGTACCCGAACGCCTCGGACCCGCGCAGCGCCGTCTCCGGTGATCCCCGGCTGACGCCCAGCTGCAGCCGGCCGTCGGCGAGCAGGTCGGTCGCCGCCGCCTCCTCGGCCATGTAGAGCGGGTTCTCGTAGCGCATGTCGATGACGCCGGTGCCGAGCTCGATCCGGCTGGTGCGGGCCGCCATCGCGGCCAGCAGCGGGAAGGGGGAGGCGAGCTGGCGGGCGAAGTGGTGCACCCGCACGTAGGCGCCGTCGAGCCCCAGCTCCTCGGCGGCCACCGCGAGCTCCACGCTCTGCACGAGGGCGTCCCGCCCGGTGCGCACCTGCGAGCCCGGGATGGGCTGCCAGTGCCCGAAGGACAGGAAGCCGATCCGCTTGTCCACGACTGGTCCTTTCGTCGATGTCTGCTCCAGCAGCACCCGGGGACCGGCCCGGATTCCCGTGCCCTGTGGCAGATCACCGCAGCGGACGCGATGGGTGGGACGGGTGAGGTCTCCTGCGACGGAGTGTGACGGGACGATCACGACTCTCCGTGAACCGGTTCCGTCACTTCTCGCCTGCGATGCGTGACGCTGTCCGGGTGAGCCTCCCCGCACCCGAGATGCCCCGTTCCCCGGGCACGCCCGGCGGTGGCGCCGGGCAGCGCTTGCGGGCGATCGACACGCTGCTCGCCGACCGGGGCCAGCTGTTCCAGGCCCTGTTCCTCGGCGCTCCGATCGCCAAGGCCCTCGTCGACCTCGACGGGCACGTGCTGGTCGCCAACCCGCGGATGTGCGCCCTCACCGGCCGCACAGCCGAGAACCTGGCCGGCCGGCACATCGACCTGCTGGCCCACCCCGACGACCCGCCGGTGGGCGACCTCGGCCTGGAGCCCGGCCCGGGTGAGCCCGCGCTCGACCCGAACCTGCTGCTCGACGGCGAGCGCCGGCTGCGCCGCTCCGACGGCACGGAGCTGTGGGTGGTCCAGTCCCACGAGGTGGTGCGGCAGAACAACGGCACGGCGCAGTTCGTCGTCCTCTCGCTGGTCGACGTCACCGACCGCCGCCGCGCGGAGGAGGACGCCGTCCGCCGCGCGTTCATGGACCCGCTCACCGGCCTGCCCAACCGCCGCGCCCTCACCGACCGGCTGCGGCACGCCGTGGCGCTCTCCCGGCGCCGGGGCCTGCAGGTCGGCCTGGTGCACCTCAACATCGACCGGTTCCAGGCGGTCAACGACGCCCTCGGCCACGAGGCCGGCGACCTGCTGCTCAGCCAGTTCGCCGACCGGCTGCGGTGGAGTACCCGCGTCGAGGACACCGCCGTGCGCCTGGGCGCCGACGAGTTCCTGGTGGTCGCCGAGGACGTCGAGGACCTCGACGGGCTGCGCGCCCTGGCCGACCGCCTGCTGAGCGTGCTCGACGAGCCGTTCGTGGTGAGCGGCCGGGAGATCACCCTCTCGGCCAGCGTGGGCCTCACCCTCGGCGCCGACATGACCCCCGACGACCTGCTGCGCCAGGCGCAGAGCGCGCTGACGAAGGCCAAGGCCGACGGCCAGCGTGCCCGCATCGAGGTGCACGAGGGGGCGCTCAGCCGCAGCGACGTCGACGCGCTGCAGCTGGAGACCGAGCTGCGGCACGCCCTCGACAACGACGAGCTGCGGCTGTTCTACCAGCCGATCGTGCACCTGGCCGACGAGACGCTGCTCGGCTACGAGGCGCTGATCCGCTGGCAGCACCCCACCCGCGGCCTGCTGCCGCCCGGCGTCTTCCTGGACGTCGCGGAGAACAACCGGCTGACCTCGAAGCTCGGCGCGTGGGTGCTGCGCCGCGCCTGCCTGGACGCCGCCACCTGGGCCGACGACCTGCGGGTGCACGTCAACATCTCCGCCCGCCACCTCGCCGAGGACGGTTTCAGCGAACTCGTCGCCGCGGCCCTCGAGGAGTCGGGGCTGTCACCGCAGCGGCTGGAGCTGGAGATCACCGAGTCGACGGCGCTCTTCGCCGCGGAGGCCACGCTGCACTCCGTCGCCGTCGTCACCGACCAGGGCGTGACGCTCGCCCTGGACGACTTCGGCACCGGGTACTCGGCGATCACCGCCCTGCACCGGCTGCCCATCCACACGGTGAAGATCGACCGGTCGTTCGTGGCCGACGTCGTCACCGAGCCCTCGACGGCGGCGCTCGTGCACGGGCTGCTGCAGCTCGGCCGCGGCATGGGCCTGCAGGTCATCGCCGAGGGCATCGAGGACCTCGACCAGGCAGCCTGGCTGCTCGACCACGGCTGCGCCATGGCCCAGGGCTACGCCTTCGGCCGCCCCGCCCCGCTGCCCAGCCCGGCGGAGGTGCTCATCGGCGAGGTCACCGAGGCCCCCGCCGAGGACGTCGCCGGCGAGCTGCTGCCCGAGGCGCCGGCGCCGCTCCCGCTCCCCCGGCAACGGCCGCCCTCGACCCCGCAGGGGCACGACGTCACCGACACCGGCCGGTTGTCGGCCCGCACGCTCTTCGACGAGCTCGCCGACCCCGACGAGGACTAGGTCCTCACTGCTTCATGGCGGCGAGCTGGATCAGGTTGCCGCAGGTGTCGTCGAGGACGGCGGTGACCACCGGCCCGAGGTCGGTGGCGTCCTGGGTGAACTCCACACCCAGGCCCTTCAGCCGCTCGACCTCGGCGTGGACGTCGTCGACGGCGAACTGGGTGAACGGGATGCCGTCGGCGACCAGCGCCTCCTTGAGCGGGCGCGCCGCGGGGTGGCCGTCGGGCTCCAGCAGCAGCTCGACGCCGTCCGGGTCGGCGGGCGAGACCACGGTGAGCCAGCGCGCCTCGCCGGCGGGCACGTCGGTCTTCTTCACGAATCCCAGCTTCTCCGTGTAGAAGGCGAGCGCCTTCGCCTGGTCGTCGACCCACACGCTGGTGAGGTGGATGCGCATCACGGTGTCGGTTCCTCTCGCTGGATCGGCCACCGCTCGACGATCGAGCGCAACGGGCTCGTGTCGAGGTGGTGGAACTTGTACCGGCCCTGCCGCCGGGCGCGCACCAGACCGGCCTGCTCCAGCACCGCGAGGTGCTGGGAGATGGCCTGGCGCGAGGAGGCCAGCCCGTGCTTCATGGCCAGCCGGCCGCAGATCTCGAACAGCGTCTGACCGTCCCGGTCGTGCAGCTCGTCGAGGATCGTGCGTCGGGTCGCGTCACCGAGCGCCTTGAACAGCTCGGGGTCCGTGTCCACGGCTCAGTATCAGGCAAGTGCGCACTTGCCTGTCAAGATGCTTCGTCGTCCGTGCCGGTACGAGGCGTCAGGGACGCGGGAGCGCCAGGGGCACGGGACGCTTGGGCGCCCGGCCGTCACCGGAGGACCGGCCGCGCAGCCGCCGGCCGATCCAGGGGGCCACGAAGCCGCGCACCCAAGCCGCCTCCTCGGCCAGGGCCGCCCGCAGCTCGCGCGGCGGCTGCGGCGGGAGCGGGGTGCGCCAGTCCTCGCCGTCGGCCCCGGGAAGGCCCAGCGCCGCAGCGGCGGCCAGCGCCATCCGGCGGTGCCCCTCGTCCGTCAGGTGGATGCGGTCGGTGTCCCAGAGCCGGAAGTCCTGGAGCCACTGCGCCCCCCACTGGTCCAGGACGACGGCGCCCTGGCGGGTGGCGATCGACCAGATGTTGGCGTTGAAGACGGCGATCTTGCCGCGGACCCGCCGCAGGATCGGGGTGTTGCGGGTGTCGACCGCGGTGGCCAGCAGCACGTCGGCGCCCGCGGCGCGGAGGCGGACGACGGCCGCCTCCAGCGTGGCGGCGAGCTGGTCCGGGTCGGCGCCGGGACGCATCAGGTCGTTCCCGCCGGCGACCAGGCTGACCAGGTCCGGCTCGGCCTCGAGCGCCACCGGCACCTGCTCGTCGACGACCTGGTGCAGCAGCCGGCCCCGGATCGCCAGGTTCGCGTACTCGACGTCGGCGTGCGGCGCCGCGGCCACGAGGTGCTCGGCCAGCCGGTCGGCCCAGCCGCGGAACTCTCCCGGGCGCTCGGGGTCGGGATCGCTCAACCCCTCGGTGAACGAGTCGCCGAGAGCGATGTAGCGGTGCCACGGGGAACGCGACGAACGGTCGAACTGCACGACGCAACTCCAGCACGGGCGCCGGCGCCGCCGTCGCGGGGGTGCGGCCGCCGCGACCTCCCGCCCCTGCACCGCGGTCGCGAGCCCAGCCGTACGCGCACGGGGCGGTGGCCACGGGGCTGGGGTGACGGGCCGCTCAGCCGCGGTAGGTCTCCAGCAGCCGCAGCCAGATCTCGCTGATCGTCGGGTAGGCCGGAACGGCGTGCCAGAGCCGGGCGATCGGCACCTCGCCGACGACGGCGATCGTCGCCGCGTGCAGCAGCTCGGCGACCGCCGGGCCGACGAAGGTCACGCCCAGCAGCACCTCACGCTCGGTGTCGACGACCGCTATCGCCGTCCCGGTGTAGCCGTCGGCGAACACCGAGGCGCCCGCGACGCTGCCGATCGGGTACTCGACGACGCGGTGCGGCAGGCCGGCGTCCCGCGCCTCGGCCGCGGTGCGCCCGACGCTGGCGACCTGCGGCGAGGTGAACACCACCGACGGCGTCGCGACGTCGTCGGCGGTGGCCACGAACGGCGACCACGGTGCGGTGTCCACCTGCTCGCCGCGGGCCCGTGCGACGATCGCCGCCCCTGCCTGGCGGGCCTGGTACTTGCCCATGTGGGTGAGCAGCTGCCGGCCGTTGACGTCGCCGATGCCGTAGAGCCAGGGCACCCCCTCGACCTGCAGCGTGGCGTCGACGGGCAGGTACTCCCCCGGCTCCAGCCCGACGGTCTCCACCCCGAGGTCGGTGGTGCGCGCGGCCCGGCCGATCGCGACCAGCACCTCGTCCCCGCGGACCTCGCCGTCCGCCGTCGTCAGCACGACCTCGGTGCCGTCGCGGCGGGCGGCGGTGACCTCCGTGCCCAGCCGCACGTCCACGCCGGCTTCCCGCAGCGCGCCGGCGACGGCGTCCCCGGCCTGCGGCTCCAGCCGCGGCAGCAGGCGGTCGCCGCGCTGCAGGACGGTGACCTGCGAGCCCAGCGCCTGCCAGGCCGTGGCCATCTCGCAGCCGACGTAGCCGCCACCGAGCACGAGCAGCCGGCCCGGCGCCTCCTTGGCGCTGGTGGCCTCGCGCGGGCCCCACGGGTCGACGTCGGCCAGCCCCTCGATCGGCGGGGTCGCCGCCGCCGACCCGGTGCACACGGCGACCGCGTGGCGGGCCGTCAGTCGGATCGCGGTCCCGTCCTCGGCGGTGACGACGACAGTCCGCTCGCCGTCGAGCCGGCCGGCGCCCCGCAGCAGGTCGATGCCGGCGCCCTGCACCCACTCGACCTGGCCCGAGTCGTCCCAGTGCGAGGTGAAGGAGTCGCGGCGGGCGAGGGTGGCCGCCACGTCCTGGTCACCGGTGACCGCCTGGCGGGCGCCGTCGACGGCGCGCGCCTCGGCCAGCACCTCGGTGCCGCGCAGCAGCGCCTTGCTCGGCATGCACGCCCAGTACGAGCACTCGCCGCCCACCAGCTCCGGTTCCACCAGGACGGCCGACAGGCCGCCCCGGACGACGATGTCGGCGACGTTCTCCCCGGTGGACCCGGCCCCCAGGACGACGACGTCGTAGGTCCGCTCCGCTGCATCGCTCACCGGCTCATCCTGGTCATGTGGTCGACTGGCCGCCATGCCGGTCGACGCCCGCGAGTTCACCGCCGCCCTGGCCCAGTACGCCGCCGGGGTGTGCCTGCTGACCGTGCAGGACGACATCGACGACGTCGGGACGACGGTCAGCTCGGTCATGAGCGTCTCGGCCGCACCCCCGCTGGTCGCCGTCGGCCTGACCGCGGGCGGCTACCCCGCCGAGGTGCTGGAGGCGGTCGGCCGCTGCGCGCTGACCGTGCTGGCCGCGCCGCACGCCATCGTGGCCTCCCGGTTCGCCTCGGCGGGGCGGCCCAGCGCGCGGCACCTGCTGGAGACCGTGCCCTGGACCCGGGCCGCCGGCAGCGGCGCCATCATCCTGAGCGAGGCGCCGGCCGCCCTGGACTGCCGCCTGGAACGGCTGGTCGAGGCCGGCGACCACGTGCTGGCGCTGCTGACCGTGGACGACGTGCCGGTGCTCAACCCTGACGCCCGCCCGCTGCTGCGACTGCGCGGGCGGTTCGTCGACGAGACGGGGGCCGCCGCCGGGCGCAGTTGAGCGACTGGTCGGAGGTCTCCGGGGCCGGTTGTCACATCCGCGGGCCCGGCGGTGCTATCCGTACATGGACCTCGTACGGCACGGACGGCCGGCACCGGCAGCCGTCCTGACTTTTCCCGGCGCGCTCGGCCGGGTCGGAGGGGCGGGCAGCGTGCCGGCAGCAGCGACCCGCGGTGCGGTGCGGCCCGACCTCGAGGAGGTCTTCCGTCGCGACTACCAGCGGGTCGTCGGGGTCGCCGCGAGGGTGCTCGGTTCCCGCGACCAGGCGGAGGACGTGGCGCAGGAGGTGTTCCTGTCCTTCGGCCGCTCGTCCGTGCCCGCGGCCGAGGCCGCCGGCTGGCTGTCGGTCGCCGCCGCGCACACCGCGCTGAACCTGATCCGCTCGGGTCGCCGCCGCGCCGCCCGGGAGGAGACGGTGGCCTCGGCCGCCGACCCCACCACCCCCGACGTGGCCGACGCGGTCCTCACCCTCGAGGACCGCAGCCGCGTCCGGGCGGCCCTCGCCCGGCTCCCCCGCACGCAGGCGACCGCGCTCGTGCTGCGCCACAGCGGCCTGAGCTACGCCGAGGTCGCCACCGCACTCGATCTGTCCCCCGGCAGCGTCGGCACCACCGTCCGCCGCGCCGAAGCCGCACTTCGCAAGGAGCTGAACCGCCATGCGTCATCCGAATGAGGGCGTCCTCCGCCGGCTGATCGACGAGCCGGCCGGGGTCTCCGACGCCGACCGCGCGCACGTCGCCGGCTGCCCGGTCTGCCTGCGCGCCCTCGACGACGCCCGCGCGGACGCGCAGCTGGTCGGTGCGGCGCTCGGCGGGTCCGATACCGCCTCCGGCGCCGTCGACACCGACGCCGCGTGGGCCCGGTTCTCGGCCGCCTCGGCCCCGTCGACCGTGACCGCCTTCCGCCCGGCGCGCACCGCCGGCCGCAACCGCTGGGGCACGGCCGTCCGCCGTCCCGCCGTGGCGGCGCTCGGCGCGGTGGTCCTGCTGACCGGCGCCGGGGTCGCGGCCGCGAACGACTGGCTGCCGATCTTCCAGACCGAGCGCGTCGACCCGGTCGAGGTGAGCGCCACCGACCTGGTGCAGATCCCGGACCTCTCCGCCTACGGCGACCTCGAGTTCGCCGAGGAGCCCGCGCCGGAGCCGGTGACCGACGCCGAGGCGGCGCGGGAGCGCACCGGCCTCACCGTCCCGGAGGTCGCCGAGCTGCCCGCGGGCGTGACCGGCGAGCCGGCCTACCTGGCGGCCGACGTGGCCCGCGCGACGTTCACCTTCTCCGCCGCCAAGGCCGCGCAGGCCGCGGCCGCCGAGGGCGAGGTCCTGCCTCCCCCGCCGCCCGGGCTCGACGGCGCCCAGCTGCGGCTGGAGGCCGGCCCCGGGGTCGCGGCGGTGTGGTCGCAGCCGACCGGCGTGCCCAGCCTCGTCGTCGCCCGGGCGAACGCGCCGACGGTGCTCTCCTCGGGGGTGCCGTTCGAGACGGTCCGCGACTACCTGCTGTCGCTGCCCGGCCTCCCCGACGGCCTGGCCGACCAGCTGCGCGACCTCTCCACCGACGCCGCGACGCTGCCGCTGCCGGTTCCCGCGGAGATGGTGACCAGCTCGACGGCCGACGTCGACGGGGCGGAGGCGACGGTGCTCACCTCCCGCAACGGGCTCTTCGCCGGCGTGGTCTGGGTGGAGGACGGCGTGATGACCGGCGTCGCCGGAACGCTCAGCGCCGACGAGCTCCTCGACGTCGCCCGTGACCTCCGCTGACGCCGCTACCGTCCGCGGGGTGACCTCGAACGCTCCCGCGGCGGGCGGGCTCGACGGCCTGCCGCCGTCGCCGGCGGTCTGGTGCTCCGGGCTGCGCAAGCGGTACGGACGCCGGACCGCCGTCGACGACGTCTCCTTCACCGTCGGCCGCGGCGAGGTCGTCGGCCTGCTCGGCCCCAACGGCGCCGGGAAGACCAGCGTCATCAAGATGCTGCTCGGCCTCGTGCGACCGGACGCCGGTGAGGTGCTGCTGCTCGGCCGGCCCGCGTCGGACCCGCGCAGCCGCAGCGCCGTCGGGTACCTCCCCGAGCTGTTCCGCTACCAGCCGTGGCTGACCGCGGCGGAGGTGCTCGACCTGCACGTGAAGCTGGCCCGCCTCGACGTCCCCGCCGAGGAGCGCCGCGCGTGCCTGGCGGCGGTCGGGCTGGCCGAGCGGAGCGGCGACCGCGTGGGGAGCTTCTCCAAGGGCATGCAGCAGCGGCTGGGGCTGGCGGTCGCCCTGGTCGCCCGGCCGCAGCTGGTCGTCCTCGACGAGCCCACCAGCGCGCTGGACCCGCTGGGCCGGGTGGACGTCCGCGACCTCGTGCTGGCGCTGAAGTCCCGCGGCGTCGCCGTCCTGCTCAACTCGCACCTGATCGGCGAGGTGGAGCGGGTGTGCGACCGGGTGGTGATCCTCGACAAGGGCCAGGTGGCGGCGTCGGGCACGCTCGCCGAGCTGCTCGGCCAGCGCGAGGTCCGGCTGCGGCTGGCCGACGTCGACGAGCGGGTCGAGCAGCGGCTCCGGGCGGCCGGCTCGCTGACCCGCAGCGGTGACTGGTTCACCGTCGCCCTGGCGTCCGAGGACGACGGCGTCACCGTGCCCGACCTGGTGCGCGACCTCGTCGGGCTCGGGGTCCGGGTGCACGCGGTCGAACCGGTGCGGATCAGCCTCGAGGAGCGGCTGCTCGCCGTCCTCCGGCACGACGAACCCATGCACCAGGAGCCGGCCCCGTGACCGTGCTGACGATCGCCGGCCTCACCCTGCGCGAGGCGTTCCGGCGCAAGGTCGTCTGGGCGCTGCTGATCCTGACCGTGGCGCTGCTCGCGCTCAGCGGCTGGGGCTTCTCCAGGCTCATCGGCCTGGACACCGAGCTCGGCACGCTCACCAGCGGCGAGGCCCGACTGGTCGCCTCCATGCTGATCAACCTGATCATGTTCGGCTTCAGCCTGATCGCGGCGATCGGCACCGCGTTCCTCGCCGGGCCCACGCTCGCCGGCGAGGTCGAGTCGGGCCAGGCGCTGGCGATGCTCGCCCGGCCGGTCCGCCGCTCGTCGATCCTGCTCGGGAAGTGGCTCGGCCTGCTCACCTTCGGCTGCGGGTACGTGGTGCTGGCCGGCCTGGCGCAGCTGCTCATCGTGCGCGGGGTGGTCGGCTACTGGCCGCCGTCACCCGCGGCAGGGCTCGCGCTGCTGGCGGCCGAGACGATCGTGCTGCTGACGCTGGCGCTGCTGCTCTCCAGCGTCGTCTCGCCGATGGCCTCCGGCATCATCGCCGTCGGGCTCTTCGGCGCCACCTGGGTCGCGGGCGTCGTCGGCGGCATCGGCGGCGCGCTGGGCAACGAGGGTGTGGAGCGGGTCGGCAGCGTCTCGCGGGTGCTGCTGCCCACCGACGGCCTGTGGCGCGGCGCCATGAATGCCTTCCAGGACCCGTCGGCGCTCGTCCAGCTGGGCCCCGAGGGCGGTTTCCCGTTCCTGGCCGATGCGCCCCTCACGCCGGTCTACCTGGCGTGGGCCGCGGTGTGGACCGCGGTGATCCTCGGGCTGACCGCGATGTCCTTCCAGCGCCGCGACGTCTGAGCAGTCCCACGACGGGACCACCGGATCACCCGCGCAAGCCAGTGCCTTGCCCACGCCTGTGGGCAGGGCACTAGCTCGCGCGGAAGGCCCCCCGGCCGGGGCGGCCCGACACCTCGTGGCCGGCGGGGCTAGCGTCGGACGCGCTATGAGCGCTGTGCCTGCACCCACCGAGTCCGCCGTCCGCCGCGCCCTGGTTCGCGCCGAGCGGGGCGTGACCCTGGACGCGACCGAGGCGGAGACCCTCCTGCACGCCCGCGGCCTGGGCGAGGGCGAGCCGCTGGATCGGCTGCTCACCGCCGCCGGCCGGGTGCGCGACGCGGGGCTGACCAGCGCCGGGCGGCCCGGCGTCGTCACGTACAGCCGCAAGGTGTTCATCCCGCTCACCCACCTGTGCCGCGACCGCTGCCACTACTGCACGTTCGTCACCACGCCGGGGCAGCTGCGCGCCGAGGGCAAGGCCCCCTACCTCTCCCCCGACGAGGTGCTCGACATCGCCCGCGCCGGCGCCGCACTGGGCTGCAAGGAGGCGCTGTTCACCCTCGGTGACCGCCCGGAGGACCGCTGGCCGGTCGCGCGCGAGTGGCTGGAGGCGCACGGCTTCGACTCGACGCTGGGCTACCTGCGCGCCATGGCGATCCGGGTGCTCGAGGAGACCGGGCTGCTCCCCCACCTCAACCCCGGCGTGCTGTCGTGGGAGGAGATCCAGCGACTCAAGCCCGTGTCGGCGTCGATGGGCATGATGCTGGAGACGACGGCGACCCGGCTCTGGTCCGAGAAGGGCGGCCCGCACTACGGCAGCCCCGACAAGGAGCCCGCCGTCCGGCTGCGGGTGCTGGAGGACGCCGGGCGCTCCGCCGTCCCCTTCACCACCGGCGTGCTGCTGGGCATCGGCGAGGACTACGCCGAGCGGGTCGACGCCATCGGCGCGATCCGGGCCGCGGCGGCGCGGCACGGGCACGTGCAGGAGGTGATCGTCCAGAACTTCCGCGCCAAGCCGCGCACCGCGATGGCCGCGCACGACGACCTGGAGCTGCAGGAGTACGTCGCCGCGGTCGCCGTCACCCGGCTGCTGCTCGGCCCGAAGGCCCGCGTGCAGGCACCGCCGAACCTCAGCGACTCCACCGAGCTCGGCCTGCTGCTGCGCGCCGGCGTCGACGACTGGGGCGGCGTCTCCCCGCTGACCCCGGACCACGTGAACCCCGAGCGGCCGTGGCCGAACATCGACAAGCTGGCGGCGCTCACCGCCGAGGCGGGGTTCGAGCTGCGCGAGCGGCTGGCCGCCCAGCCGGGCTACGTGCTGCAGCCCGAGCCGTGGCTGGACCCGCGGGTGCGCCCGCACGTCGCCGCGCTGGCCGGGCCGGACGGGCTGGCCGTCGAGGGGCGCCTGCCGGCGGGCCTGCCGTGGCAGGAGCCCGACGAGTCGTGGACCTCCTCCGGCCGGGTGGACCTGCACGTCGAGGTGGACACCGTCGGGCGGACGACGGACCGGCGCAGCGACTTCGACGCCGTCTACGGCGACTGGTCGGAGCTGCGCGACCGCACGACGGCCGCACGGGACGGCCGCTCCACCGCGCTGGCCGCGGGCGACCGGGAGGTGCTCGCCGCGCTGCTGCAGGCCGAGCAGGACCCGGCCGGACTCACCGACGCCGAGTACCTGGCGCTGCTGGGCGCCGACGGCACCGACCTCGAGAACCTCTGCGCGCTCGCCGACGCCGTCCGCGCCGACGTCAACGGCGACGACGTCACCTACGTCGTGAACCGGAACATCAACTTCACCAACGTCTGCTACACCGGCTGCCGCTTCTGCGCCTTCGCCCAGCGGCGCACCGACGCCGACGCCTACACGCTGTCGATGGAGCAGGTCGGCGACCGGGTGGACGAGGCGTGGGCCGCCGGCGCGACCGAGATCTGCATGCAGGGCGGCATCCACCCCGACCTGCCGGGCACCGCCTACTTCGACCTGGCGCGCGAGGTGAAGCGACGGCAGCCGGGCATCCACCTGCACGCGTTCAGCCCCATGGAGATCGTCAACGGGGCGGCCCGCACCGGGCTGTCGTTCCGCGAGTTCCTCACCGGGCTGAAGGAGGCCGGGCTGGACTCGATCCCCGGCACGGCGGCGGAGATCCTCGACGACGAC
Source organism: Blastococcus sp. SYSU DS0828 (assembly GCF_054050975.1). Lineage (NCBI taxonomy): Bacteria > Bacillati > Actinomycetota > Actinomycetes > Geodermatophilales > Geodermatophilaceae > Blastococcus > Blastococcus sp. SYSU DS0828. The sequence continues at coordinate 190,859 of NZ_JBJHAK010000006.1, forward strand.
GTCCGCTGGGTGCTGACCAAGGGCAAGCTGCCGACGGCGAGCTGGCTGGAGATCATCGGGACGGCCCACGAGGTCGGCATCCCCACGACGTCGACGATGATGTACGGCCACGTCGACACCCCGGCGCACTGGGTCGGGCACCTGCGCACGCTGTCCGCGCTCCAGGACCGCACCGGCGGGTTCACCGAGTTCGTGCTGCTGCCCTTCGTCCACCACAACTCGCCGATCTACCTGGCCGGCGTCGCCCGCCCCGGCCCGACGGTGCGCGAGAACCGGGCGGTGCACGCCGTCGCCCGGCTGCTGCTGCACGGCCGGATCGGCAACATCCAGACCTCGTGGGTGAAGCTCGGCGACACCGGCACCCAGGCGGTGCTGCAGGGCGGGGCGAACGACCTCGGCGGCACGCTGATGGAGGAGACGATCAGCCGGATGGCCGGCAGCGAGAACGGCTCGCTGAAGACCATCGCCGAGCTGGAGGCCATGGCCGCCGCGATCGGCCGGCCCGCCCGCCAGCGCACCACCGAGTACGGCACGCCCTCGGCCGAGCGGATCGCCACCGCCCGCTCCGAGGAAGGCCGCGCCCGGCTCACCCTGTCGATCAGCCCGAGCTGAGCGGCGGGCGGCGGGGTTCCCCGCCACCCGCCTGCTCCGGGGCTACATCGTGTTGACGATCAGCCCGATGTGGGTGAAGTAGTTGAGCGCGCCGAAGAGCAGGAAGGCCAGGCCAGCGAGGCCCCACGCGGCGCTGACGACGGTCGCCACCGCCCCGACGCGGCGGGCGCGGAGCGCGAGCGGGAAGAGCACCGCACCCACCCCCACGAGGACGTAGAGCCCGGAGATGAAGACCGCCTCGACCATCGGGTGGTCGGCGAACTGACCGGAGATGGGCTCCTCCGGCGGCGCGGCGAACAGCGTGTAGCGGACCCCGGCGGCGGCGATGCCGAAGGAGGCCAGGCCCATGCCGACCACGAAGACCGACACGGGCAGGTAGGCCCGGCTGAAGGCCGCGAGCGCGTCCGGCGCCTCGCGGAGCGCCGTCCCCCGGCGCCACAGGTGCACCGCAGCGACCAGCATGAGGACCCCGAACGCGAGGGCCGGCTCCCCGAAGATGATGTTGTCGAAGGGGAAGTCGGGCGCCAGCGGCCAGGTCAGCGTCATGTGGGCGCCGGTGAGCGTGAGGATCAGCCCCGGCACCGCGAAGGCGAGCGCGTACCCCTCGGTGGGGGCCTCGCGCGGGTCCTTGAGCAGCTGGCGGCCGAGCAGCACCACCAGCAGCAGCCCTGCTCCCGCCGCCACGGACATGATCGTGTTGTAGGTGGGCAGCTGTTCCCAGTCGATGGTCAGCGTTCTTCCTCCCGGTCGGGGAGGCCGGCCCCGGCTGCTGGGGGCCGGCCGTGGGCGATGGGTGCACCAGGCAACCGTCCACCTCCCTAACCAGCGAGGACACCGGGAAACGATCTCCGCTGAACAAGATCGCTAGGGTCTCGCCCGTGCGCCTCGCCGCGGTCTCGGATATCCACGGCAACCTCCTTGCGCTGGAGGCGGTGCTCGCCGACCTCGCGCAGCGATCGGTGGACGTCGTGGTCAACCTCGGCGACCTGCTGTCGGGCGCCGTGCAGCCACGCGAGACCGCCGACCGGCTGGTGGAGCTCGGCCTGCCCACCGTCCGCGGGAACCACGAGCGCCAGCTGCTGACGTTCCCCCGTGCCCGCATGGGCGCCTCCGACCGGCTGGCGCACGACACCATCACCGACGACCACCGGCGGTGGATGGCCGGTCTGCCGCTCACCCTCGCTCCGGCGCCGGGTGTCCTGGCCTTCCACGGCTCCCCCACCGACGACCTGGTCTACCTGCTGGACACCGTGACCCCGGACGGGGCGTGCCCGGCCACGGTGGCCGAGGTCCTCGACCGGCTCGGCGGCTCCGCCACGACCCCGCTGCTGCTGTGCGGGCACACCCACCTGCAGCGGGTGGTGCGGCTGCCGACCGGTGCCGTCGTCGTCAACCCGGGCAGCGTCGGCTGGCCCGCCTACGCCGACGACCACCCCTACCCGCATGTCATGGAGTCCGGGACCCCGCACGCCCGGTACGCCATCGCCGACGACTCGGGCGGGCAGTGGTCGGCCGAGTTCCACGCCGTCGAGTACGACTGGGATCAGGCAGCGGCGCTCGCCGCGGCCAACGGCCGACCGGACGTCGCCAGGCAGCTGCGCACCGGCCGCGGCTGAGGGCCGGCGGACCCGGGGGGCGCCGGCGCCCGCAGCACCGAGCACCTCGACTTTGGTCTTCGGTCGGTGGCCCGATCGACCTATGGCCGATGCGCCGGCGGTCCCTGCGGCGGTTGGCTGTCCGGCGTGAGCAGCACCGACCGCCCCCGCGCCCGCTGGCGCCCCGTCCTGTCCTGGCTCGTCGGGTTCCTGACGCTCTACCAGGGCGTGGTGCCGCTGATCGTGCGGCCGCTGTTCGAGGCCGACCAGCGCTTCGCCGTCGCGCTCGCCCTGCCGTCGCCGTGGTGGTGGCTGGCCTGCGTGGGGATCATCGTCCTCGGGGTGGGTCTGCTGGCCCTGCTGCACCGGGGCGAGGAGCCCCCGCCGGCGGCCGCGCAGCCGGAGGAGCCTCGGGAGGAGACGGGCACCGAGGGCTACGACGCCCTGAGCGCTCTGGTGCTGCTCGCCGGCATCTACAACGGCCTCGCGCCGTTCGTCAGCCGCCTGCTCTTCGACGGCGAGCTGTTCCTCGCCTTCACCCTCCGCCTGCCGGCGCCGTGGTGGTGGATCGCCTCGCTCGCCGTCCTGGTGCTGACCGTCGTGCTGCTCGCGGCGATCGACCGGGCGAAGGAGCGGGCCACCGGCAGCCGGTAGCCGGTGGCCTCACCCCTCCCCGCATCGCCTGGGGTCAGCGCCTGGCACCACCGGTGGTCGGGTCGTCGTCCCGGCGTCCGGCGGCCGTGGCGCCCTGGGTGGTGTCCCCGACCTCGGATCCCTCGAGCCGCGCGTCGGCCGCCGGCACCTCCTCGACGACGGTCACCGGCGGCGAGGCAGGCACCTGGCGCGACTGCTCGGTCTCCGAATCGCTCGTCGAGGTCCTCGAACCGGCCACGGCCGCACCGGCAGCGGCGACCCCGGCCACCGCGGCTGCGCCGGCGGCGACGCCCTTCGCCGAGAGCCCGGCCTTGCCGCTGTCGCCGCGCGAGAGAGCCGCGTCCTCGACGCCGGGGGTGCCGGCGCGGACGCCGTGCTCGATCGACCCGCGCCACGCACCGCTCGCGTAGCCCTCGTCCTCGATGAGGGACTTGAACCGCTGCAGGTCCGACTTCACCTGGTGGCCCACGATGCCGAGCTTGTCGCCGGCCTGCTCCACCAGCCCCTCCGGCTCGTACTCCAGGCTCAGGTGGACGATCGTGGAGCCGGGACCGGCGGGTTCGAACCGGACGGCGCCGGCGTTGGTCGCGCCGTCCGTCGCCGCCCAGGCGATCTTCTGGTCGGGGACCTGCTCGAGGATCGCCGCATCCCACTCCCGCCGCACCCCGGCGATCTCGGCCACCCAGTGCAGCCGCCGGTCACCGCGCTGCTGGACCTCCTTGACGCCACTCATGAAGTGCGGGAAGTCCTCGAACTGCGTCCACTGGTCGTACGCCGTGCGTACTGGGACGTCGACCTGGATCGACTGCTCGACCTTGGTGCTCATCGTCGGTTGCTCCTCCGTCGTGGGACCTGCTCCGGCCCACCACCTACCCCGTCACGTGGTCGATGCACCTGTCGCCGCCCCCGGCGGACCCGGCGCCGACGGCTAGCCTCGGGCCATGGGCTACTTCGGCACGCTGGTGTACAGCGAGGGGCGCTGGCGCACGGGACGGCCGACCGCGGTGCCGTTCCTGATGGTCGACGTGCACGACAGCGACATCGCGACCGTCGACTACCGGGCGGCCGACGCGACCGGTGGCCGCTTCTTCCTCGGCTACGAGCCGCGCGTGTACTTCGACGAGCCGGATGCCTCCGCCCCCGTGGACGTCGACGCCGAGGCCGAGGGCTTCGCCCGGTGGGTGCGCGACGCCGTCGGCACCGAGGTCGAGCCGGCCGAGGTGCGTCGGCTGATGGCCTCCCCCGGCGGCGTGCCCCCGACAGACGAGGTGGTCGAGCAGACCGTCGAGCGGCTGCTGGCCGTCTCGGGCCTGCCGATCCCCGAGTGGCCCACCGACGACGACGCGCCGCCCGGCTGAGCCCGCGCACCACCTCCCGGCGCCGTGCCGAGTGAGCCGCCCCTCGTCGGGTAGGAGCCGCGGCGTGCGAGCGATCTCCTACAGCGAACCCGGTGGCCCCGACGTCCTCCAGTTGATCGACCGGCCGGTGCCCGACCCCGGCCCGGGCGAGGTGCGCGTCCGCGTCGCGTTCTCCGGCGTCAACCCCACCGACTGGAAGTCCCGCAGCGCGGCGCAGCCCGGCCCGGACGGCCAGGTGCCGAACCAGGACGGCTCGGGCACCGTCGACGCCGTCGGCCAGGGCGTGGACCCGGCCATGCTCGGCCAGCGGGTGTGGATCTGGGAGGCGGCGTGGCAGCGGCCGTGGGGCACCGCCGCCGAGTTCACCGTCGTCCCGGCCCGGCACGTCGTCCTGCTCGGCGCGGACCCGTCCTTCGAGCTGGGTGCGGCCCTGGGCATCCCCTTCCTCACCGCCCACCGCTGCCTGACCGTCGCCGAGTCGCTGCCCGACCGGCTGGGCCCCGGCTCGCTCACCGGGCACACCGTGCTGGTGCAGGGCGGCGCGGGCGCCGTCGGCAACGCGGCGATCCAGCTGGCCCGCTGGTCCGACGCCACCGTGATCGCCACGGTCAGCAGCCCCCGCAAGGCGCAGCTGGCCGCGGCCGCCGGCGCCGACCACGTCGTGAACTACAAGGACCAGGACGTCGTCGCCGAGGTGCGGAAGATCGCGCCGAAGGGCGTCGACGCGATCGTGGAGGTGTCGGCCGCGGTGAACGCGCCGGTCGACGCCCAGGTGATCGGGATGCACGGCGCGGTCGCCATGTACGCCGACGACGGAGGCGCGGAGGTGACCGTGCCGGTGCGCGCGCAGATGGGACCGAACGCCCGCTGGCAGTTCGTGCTCGTCTACACCGAACCCGAGCGGGCCAAGGTGCTCGGCATCGAGGATGTCTCCACCGCCGTCGCCGACGGCGCCATCCGGGTCGGGGACGACGCCGGGCTGCCGCTGCACCTCTTCCCGCTGGCCGAGACCGCAGGCGCCCACCAGGCGGTGCAGGACGGCGCCGTCGGCAAGGTGCTGATCGACGTCACGGCGTGAGCGGGTGGCGGGCGGCGGGCGGGCGCCCGGATAGCGTGACCCCGGTGACCGACTCCCCCGCGCGCCCGCCGTCCCCGCTGGACCAGCTCGCCGACGGCTTCGTCGAGAGCTACGCCGCGGCGCAGCCGGTGGTCGCCACCTACATCGGGGTGCCCGGCCACGACGACCGGTGGCCGGACCTGAGCACCGACGGGCACGCCGCCCACGCCGAGCTGCTGCGGCGCACGCGCGCGCAGGCCGACGCGCTGGAACCGGTCGACCGGCGCGACGAGATCGCCCGCAGCGCCATGCTGGAGCGGCTCGGCGCCGAACTGGACCGCTACGACGCCGGCTACGCGCAGGCCGACCTGAACACGGTGGACAGCCCTCTGCAGGGCTTCCGCGAGGTCTTCGACCTGATGCCCACCGCGACCGACGAGGACTGGTCCGCGGTCGCGGTGCGGCTCGCCGCGATGCCCAAGGCCCTGCTGGGGTACGCGCGGGGGCTGGACGACGCCGCCGACCGGGGCCGGGTCTCGGCCGCTCGCCAGGTCCGGCTGGCGGCGGAGCGGGCGCGGCAGTGGGCCGGGACGCCGGAGCGCCCCGGCTTCTTCACCCGGCTGGCGCGCGAGGCCCCGGCCGACCCCCGCAGCGCGCTGGGCCGCGACCTGGCCGACGGCGCCGAGCGGGCGTCGGGCGCCCTGCTCGGGTTCGCCGGGCACCTCGAGCGGGTGCTGCTGCCGCTGGCGCCGGACGCCGACGGCGTGGGCCGTGACCGGTACCTGGTCGAGTCCCGCTACCACACCGGCGCGCGGCTGGACCTCGACGAGACCTACGACTGGGGCTGGGCGGAGCTGGCCCGCATCGTCGCCGAGAAGGAGCGCCTCGCCGAGGAGATCGCCCCCGGGCAGGGGGTGGCCGGCGCGATGGCGGTGCTCGACGCCGACCCGGCGCGGATCCTCCGCGGTCGGGAGGCGCTCCAGGCCTGGCTGCAGGAGACCGCCGACCGCGCGGTGGCCGCGCTGGACGGGGTCCACTTCGACATCCCCGAGCCGGTGCGCCGCATCGAGGGCCGGCTCACCCCCACCGCCGGCGAGGGCGTGTACTACACCGCGCCCAGCGAGGACTTCAGCCGGCCGGGCCGGATGTGGTGGTCCCTGCCCGAGGGCGTCGAGGACATGACGACCTGGCGGGAGGCCACGACGGTCTACCACGAGGGCGTGCCCGGCCACCACCTGCAGATCGGGCAGACGGTCCACGACGCCCAGCGGCTCAACCGCTGGCAGCGACTGCTCTGCTCCTGCTCGGGGAACGCCGAGGGGTGGGCCCTCTACGCCGAGCGGCTGATGGGCGAGCTCGGGTTCCTCGAGGACCCGGGCGACCGGCTCGGGATGCTCGACGCCCAGGAGCTGCGGGCGGCGCGGGTCGTGCTGGACATCGGGCTGCACCTCGACCTGCCGATCCCCGCCGGGGCGGCCGCCGGCTCGCGGTGGGACTACGACGTCGCGCTGGCGTTCCTCCGCCGGCACGTCAGCATGGAGGACGCGATGCGGGTCGACGAGCTGCACCGCTACCTCGGGTGGCCCGGGCAGGCGCCGGTCTACAAGGTGGGCGAGCGGGTGTTCCTCACCTGCCGCGAGGAGGCCCGACGGCGAGCCGGGGACGCCTTCGACCTGGCGCAGTGGCACCGCGACGTGCTGGCGCTCGGCCAGCTCGGGCTCGACCCGCTGGCCGCCGAGCTCGCCCGCCGCTGAGTCCGGCGGGTCGACTCCCGCGGGTGTGCGCTCGTCGGGGCTACGGGCACCTCGATCACCCCGGGAAGCGCACACCCGCGCGTCCGGCGTCGGATCAGCCGACGCCGAGGTCTCGGGCGATCAGCATCCGCTGCACCTCGCTGGTGCCCTCGCCGATCTCCAGGATCTTCGCGTCGCGGTAGAACCGGCCCACCGGGAACTCGTTCATGAAGCCGTACCCGCCGTGCACCTGGGTCGCGTAGCGGGCGTTGTCCATCGCCACCTCGGAGCTGTACAGCTTCGCGATCGAGGCCTCGCGCTTGAACGGCTCGCCGCGCAGCATCTTCTCCGCCGCCCGGTAGTAGGCCAGCCGCGCGGTGGAGGCTCGCACCTCCATGTCGGCGATCATGAACTGGACCGCCTGGTTGCGGCCGATCGGCTGCCCGAACGCCTCCCGCTCCCCCGCGTACTTCACCGACTCGTCCACGCACCCCTGGGCCAGCCCGACCGAGAGCGCGGAGATCGCGATCCGGCCCTCGTCGAGGATGGAGAGGAACTGGGCGTAGCCGCGGCCGCGCTGCCCGACGAGGTTCTCCTCGGGCACCCGGCAGTCGTCGAAGGAGAGCTCCCGGGTGTCTGAGGCGTTCCAGCCGACCTTCGAGTACCGCTGCCCGACGGTGAACCCCGGCGTGCCCGAGGGCACGATGATCGCCGAGATCTCCTTCTTGCCGTCGGGCTTCGTGCCGGTCACCGCGGTCACCGTCACCAGCGACGTCAGGTCGGTGCCGGAGTTGGTGATGAAGGCCTTCGAGCCGTTGATCACCCAGTGCCCGTCCTCCAGGCGAGCCGTCGTGCGGGTGGCCCCGGCGTCCGAGCCGCCGCCGGGCTCGGTGAGGCCGAACGCACCCAGCGCCTCCCCGGTGCAGAGCCGGGGCAGCCACTCGCGCTTCTGCTCCTCGGTGCCGAACCGGTAGATCGGCATGGCGCCCAGCGAGACGCCCGCCTCCACGGTGATCGCCATGGAGCTGTCCACCCGGGCCAGCTCCTCCAGCGCCACGCAGAGGTCGAAGTAGGTGCCGCCCGCGCCGCCGTACTCCTCGGGGAACGGCAGGCCGAACAGCCCGAGCTCCCCCATCTGCCGCACGATGTCGGTCGGGAACTCGTCCCGCTCGTAGAACTCCCCGATCTGCGGGGCGATGACCTCGCGGGCGAACTCCCGCACGGTCGTCCGCAGGGCTTCGGTCTCGTCGCTGAGCCGGTAGTCCAACATCAGTTCTCCTGCTGCTCGGGCCCGGCCACCGGGGTCACCAGCGCCAGCCGCTCGTCCAGCGCGACCGTCTGGCCCGCCGTCACTCCGAGCTCGGCCACCGTCCCCGCGATGGGGGCGGTGAGCACGTGCTCCATCTTCATCGCCTCGACGACGAGCAGCGGGGTGCCCGCCTCCACCTCGTCGCCGACCGCGGCCCGCACCACCGTCACCGTGCCCGGCATGGGCGAGGTGACGACGCCGTCGCCCCCGGCCGACCCGGCCGACGACGACAGCCGCTCGTGCTCCCGCAGTGCCGTCACGTGCCCGTCGGCGGCCAGCCACACCGTCCCGCCGGAGTGCACGACGGCGTAGCCGGCGGTCTGGTCGCCCACGGTCACGGTCAGCCGATCCCCGTCCCGGATCGCCCGGGCCGGCACCACACCCCCCGCCACCTGGATCTCGGCGGCCGACGAACGGCCGCGCAGCCGCACCTCGACCGGCTCACCGCCGGCGGCCTGCAGACGGCGCACGGTCCACGCGGGCTCGCCCAGCCGCCAGCCGTCGGGTACGTCCCACCGGTCGACGACGGGGCCGGTCGGCTCGCTCTCGACGAGCAGCGCCAGGGCTGCCGCCGCGTAGGCGATGAACGGCACCGGGTCGGGGGTGGTCAGCGCGTCACCCCGCCGCTCGATCAGCCCGGTGTCGAGCGTCCCGGCGACGACGTCGTCATCGGTGAGCAGCGCCCGCAGGAAGGCGGCGTTGGTCGTCACCCCGAGGACGGCGGTGCGGCCGAGCGCGCCGACGAGCCGGGCCCGGGCGGTCTCCCGGTCCGGGCCCCAGGCGACGACCTTGGCCAGCATCGGGTCGTAGTCGGTGCCGACGACCGTGCCCACGGCCAGCGAGCTGTCCACCCGGATGCCGGCGCCGTCGGGCTCCACCAGCCCCAGCACCGTGCCGGCCTGCGGGAGGAAGCCGCGCGCCGGGTCCTCGGCGTAGAGCCGCCCCTCGATCGCGTGCCCGTCGAGGGAGACGTCGTCCTGGTCCACGGGCAACCGCTCGCCCGCCGCCACCCGCACCTGCAGCTCGACGAGGTCCAGGCCGGTGACGCACTCGGTGACGGGGTGCTCGACCTGCAGCCGGGTGTTCATCTCGAGGAAGAAGAAATCGCGCGGCCGGTCGGCGTCGACGATGAACTCGACCGTGCCGGCGCCGGTGTACCCGACGGCCTTCGCCGCCTCGACCGCCGCCCGGCCCATGGTGGCGCGCATGCCGGTGTCCAGCAGCGGCGACGGCGCCTCCTCGATCACCTTCTGGTGCCGGCGCTGGAGCGAGCACTCGCGCTCGCCGAGGTGGATGACGTTCCCGTGGGCGTCCCCCAGCACCTGCACCTCGATGTGCCGCGAGTTGCCGACGTAGCGCTCCACGAGCAGGGTGTCGTCGCCGAAGGAGCTCCTCGCCTCGCGGCGCGCCCCGGCGATCGCGTCGGACAGCTCGTCGGCGGAGCGGACGACCCGCATGCCCTTGCCGCCACCGCCCGCGCTCGGCTTGAGCAGCACCGGGAAGCCGACGGCGACGGCGGCGTCGGCGACCTCGGCGTCGGTCATCCCGGGCTCCGTGCGGCCCGGCACGACCGGGACCCCGGCGGCCATGACCGTCTGCTTGGCGCGGATCTTGTCGCCCATGGCCTCGATCGCGGCTACCGGCGGGCCGATGAAGACGATCCCCGCCTTCTCGCACGCGCGGGCGAACTCCACGTTCTCCGACAGGAAGCCGTAACCGGGGTGGATCGCCTGGGCGCCGGTGGCGGCCGCGGCCTGCAGCACCCGCTCGACCGACAGGTAGCTCTGCGCCGCAGGAGCCGGCCCGATGTGCACGGCGACGTCGGCCACGCGGGTGTGCAGCGCCCCGGCATCGGCGTCGCTGTAGACGGCGACCGACCGGATGCCCATCTCCCGCAGGGTGCGGATGACCCGGACGGCGATCTCGCCGCGGTTCGCGACCAGGACGGTGTCGAACATGCCTCGCCTCACTGCTCCCTCGCCGACGCTCTGACAGTGAGTGCGTGTGCACTCAGCGGACGAGCGCCGCCGAACCAGGGGAACTCGGTGCCGGGGTTCACGCCGGTCACATCCGGAAGACGCCGTAGCCGACGTCCTCGAGCGGCGCGTTGGCGCAGGCGGACAGGGCGAGGCCGAGCACGGTGCGGGTCTGGGCGGGGTCGATGACGCCGTCGTCCCAGAGCCGCGCCGTGGCGTAGTAGGGGTGGCCCTGGGACTCGTACTGGTCGCGGATCGGCGCCTTGAACGCCTCCTCCTCCTCGGCCGGCCACTCCTCCCCGCGGGCCTCGATGCCGTCCCGGCGGACCGTCGCCAGCACCGACGCCGCCTGCTCCCCGCCCATCACCGAGATGCGGGCGTTGGGCCAGGTGAACAGGAAGCGGGGCGAGTACGCCCGGCCGCACATCGAGTAGTTGCCGGCTCCGAACGAGCCGCCGATGACCACGGTCAGCTTCGGCACCCGGGCGCAGGCGACGGCGGTGACCATCTTGGCGCCGTGCTTGGCGATGCCGCCGGCCTCGTAGTCGCGGCCGACCATGAAGCCGGTGATGTTCTGCAGGAACAGCAGCGGGATCTTCCGGCGGTCGCACAGCTCGATGAAGTGCGCGCCCTTGAGTGCCGACTCGGCGAAGAGCACGCCGTTGTTGGCGACGATCCCGACGGGGTGCCCGTGCAGCCGGGCGAAGCCGGTGACCAGCGTCTGCCCGTAGAGCGGCTTGAACTCGGCGAACCGGCTGCCGTCGACCAGCCGGGCGATGACCTCGCGGACGTCGTAGGGGGTGCGCGGATCCGGCGGCACCACCTCGTAGATCGACTCCGGCGGGTGCTGCGGCTCCTCGACCGGCTCCAGGTCCCACGGCCGGGGCTCCCGCGGCCCGAGGGTGGACACGATCTGCCGGACGATCTGCAGGGCGTGCGCGTCGTCGTCGGCCAGGTGGTCGGTGACCCCGCTGACCCGGCTGTGCAGGTCTCCCCCGCCGAGCTCCTCGGCGGTGACCACCTCGCCGGTCGCGGCCTTCACCAGCGGCGGGCCGCCCAGGAAGATCGTGCCCTGCTCGCGGACGATCACCGCCTCGTCGCTCATCGCGGGCACGTACGCGCCCCCGGCGGTGCAGGAGCCCATCACCGCCGCGATCTGGGCGATGCCGGCCTTGGAGAGGTTCGCCTGGTTGTAGAAGATCCGGCCGAAGTGCTCGCGGTCGGGGAAGACCTCGTCCTGCATCGGGAGGAAGGCGCCGCCGGAGTCGACCAGGTAGATGCACGGCAGCCGGTTGTGCAGCGCCACCTCCTGGGCGCGCAGGTGCTTCTTCACCGTCATCGGGTAGTAGGTGCCGCCCTTGACGGTGGCGTCGTTGGCGACGACGACGCACTCGCGGCCGGAGACGCGGCCGATACCCGTGATGATCCCCGCCGCCGGCGCCTCGCCGCCGTAGAGGCCGTGCGCGGCCAGCGGCGACAGCTCGAGGAAGGGGCTACCCGGGTCGAGCAGCGCGTCGACCCGCTCGCGGGGCAGCAGCTTCCCGCGAGCGGTGTGCCGCTCGCGGGCCCGCTCGCCGCCGCCGAGAGCCACCGCGCGCAGCTGGCCGGCCAGATCGGCGACGAGCTCCGCGTGCGCCGCGGCGTTGCGGGCAGCGCCCGCCGGGTCGGCCGACAGGGCGTGGGAGAGCACCGGTGCGTCCACGGGGCAGAGGTTAACCATCGTTCACGGTGCGGTCCAGCCCACTCGTCGTGGGGTTAACCGGAGTTCACCGGCGGGCTAGCATCCGTCGCATGACGTCGGCCGGCACGGATCTGGGCGCGGGCGCCCCCGCGCAGGACGCCGCCATGCACGCCGATGCCGCCCGCCCGTCCCGGCGGGAGCAGATCCTGCAGGCGGCCGCCCGGCTGTTCGCCGAACGCGGGTCCCGCGCGGTGGGGGTGGACGACGTCGGCGCGGCCGTCGGGGTGACCGGGCCGGCGATCTACCGGCACTTCGCCAGCAAGGACGCGATGCTCGCCGAGATGCTGCTGCGCATCAGCGCGCGACTCGCCGACGGCGGCCGCGACCGGGTGGCGGCCGCGGGCAGCGACCCCGCCGCCCAGCTGCGTGCGCTCATCGACTTCCAGGTCGACTTCGCGCTGGACAACCCGGCGCTGATCGTCGTGCACGACCGGGACCTCGGCTCCCTGCCCGAAGCCGAGGCCGCGCAGGTGCGCCGGCTGCAGCGCCGGTACGTCGAGGTGTGGGTGGCCGTGCTGGCGCGGGTGCACCCGGGCGCCGAGGCGGCCGCCTGCCGGGCCCGCGCGCACGCCGTCTTCGGGCTGATCAACTCCACCCCGCACAGCGCCGGCCGGCTGACCCGCCCCGCGATGGCCGAACTCCTCAACGCGATGGCCTGGGCGGCGGCCACCACCTGAGGTGCGGGCGCCGGGAAGGACCTCAGCCCTCCGGGAGAGGTGGCACCGGCAGCGCGAGCCCGTCCGAGGCGACCTTGTCCACCGCCGCCGCACCACCCGGCCCCGGCGCACCGGCCCACGCGCTCTCGACCACGGTGACGGTCGACCCCGACACCGCGCTGGCGTACTCCGCCGACCGCAGCCCTGCCGGGCCGCCGTCGTAGGTGACCCCCTCGCGCAGCAGGTCGTTGACGTTGCCGCTGCCGTCGCGGTCGGTGAGAGCACGCAGCTCCCGGGCCGCGGCGGGGTCGGACATGGCGACCCGCGACACCGAGACCACCACCGGGGCGCCGCCGACCTCGGCCGAGTAGAGCGCCCGGGAGAGCCCGGTGCAGTCGGTCGCGGCGAAGAGGCCGGCCACCTCCCCGTAGGCGTGCCCGGCGCAGGTGTCGTCCACCTGCACGGCCTCCACCGTGTAGGCGGTGCCGTTCACCTCCCGCACCTCGCCGATCGTGGGACCCGCCGCGACGGCGTCGGACGGCGACCCGTCGTCGCCCGCGGCGCCCTCGCCCCCGGAGCCGTCGCCGCCGAGCAGCAGGGCGGCGATCGCGCAGACGGCCACCAGGGCCACCACCGCCGCGATCAGCGCAGCGGCCCGCCGGCGGTCGCCCGGCGCCCGCGCCTCGCCCCGACCGGATGCGGTGGCACCCCACGCCGGGGACAGCGGCGGGCGCCCGGGCGGCTCCGCGGCCCGGGGCACTGGCGGCTCCGCGGCCCGGGGCGCGGCCGGGAGCACCGCCGTGCGGGGCCCGGGCGGGGTGGCCGCGTCGTCGTCCTCGGGCACGGTGCGTCCCGCGACGTCGTCCTCGCGCTCGGTGCGTCCCGCGTCGCCGTCCGCGGCGCCGACGAGCCCGGCGGCACGCGGCGGTGCCGGCGCGCCCCCCACCTCGACGGTGTCCCGCTGCACGGCGACGCCCGGCGCGGAGCCCGTGGGCGCCGCCGCCGCCACTGCGGCGGCGTGCGCGGAGGCCACCGAAGCGGCGACCGCGCGGGCCACGGCGGTGGCGCTCAGCGGATCGCCGTCGTACGCCGCGCCGGCGGCGCCGTCGCGCGGCTCCCTGTCGGGCGTGCCCGGCGGGGTGATCGCCGGGGAGGCGGCCATCGCGGCCGGGGTCAGCAGCTCGGGGCGGCGGAGGACGTACGGCGAGTACGGGAAGGCCTCGCCGTTGAGCTCCTCGACCGTGGGCCCCCGGCCGGGCAGCTCCAGCGCCGCGAGGGCCGCCCGCACGTCGGCGGTGGTCCACAGCCGGGGGTTGTCGACCCCGGCGTGCCGTGCGGCGCGGGCGAACGCGAGCAGGAGGGAGCGGGGGTCCAGCGTGGCCACCAGGTCGCCCTCGCCCAGGTCGCCGTCGGCCGGGACCAGCCCGGTGATCTCGCCGACCAGGACGGTGAGACGCGCGATCCGCCCGGGCTGCAGGCCGGCGCGCCGCAGCTTCACCGCGGTGTCCATGCCCGCTCGCATGAGCCCGTCGAGCGGCGTCGAGCCGCCCCCGGCCTGGTGCAGCACCTGCTCGGGCCCGTCCCCCGGGGCGGCGATCGTCCACGGGCCTTCGGGCTTCGCCGTCACCACACCGGACTGCCGGGGGACCTCGACCACGCGGATGACGGCGAGACCCTCGGGCACCAGCAGCACCGCGTCGGACTGCCGGCGGCCCAGCGGCTCGTCCACCAGCGGGAGGGAGGCCACCACGGCCGCCCGCACGGAACCACCGGTGCCCCACCGCTCGAGCTCCCCGAAGAACGCGCGCTCGCCCGCCGTCTCCAGCGGCGCCGGGGTCAGGACCAGCACGTCGTCCTCCGGGCGGTCGGGTTCTGCGGTCAGGAGATCCGTCGGCTGGGTCCCGGCGCGGGGCACCGACGGCGACCCCGCGGGGCAGCCGCCACCGACGCTACGTCATCGCCGCGCCCTCTCCGTCGCGCTCGGCGTGGCCCGGCGGGTTCAGGCGGGGACGGGTTCGGCGGCCGCCGGCTCGTCCGGGACGCGCCACCGCGCCAGCCAGGTGCTGGCGGCCAGCACGTCGACCGCCGCCCACAACGCGCCGAACGCGACGGCCACCGGCAGCGCCGACCACCAGTTCCAGGGCGGGAGCAGGCCCAGCGACTCCAGCGGGAAGGCGACGGCGTAGACCGCCGCGGCGACCGCCGGACCCGCCACCCAGCCGGGGACCCGGCGATCGGCGGCGACGTCGACGAGCAGCGCGCCCACGACGAGCACCACCGGGAGCACCGACGGCGGGAAGCCCGTCGCCACCAGCCCGAGCCACATGACGCCGCGGTAGCCGAGGTAGACGACGGCGATCACCGTCGCCGTCCAGCGCAGCGCGACGACCCGGCGGGCCACCACGAGCGCCAGCAGGCCGGCGCAGATCAGCCACGCCGGGTGCACCCACGACGGCACCGGGAGCATGAACATGGCCGGCGACTGGCCCTGCGAGGCGGCGAAGTCCAGCAGCTGCGGCTCGGCCGTCGTCCGGCCGGCGTCGTAGGCCTCCAGCGACAGCACCCCGTACTCCTGGTGCTGGTTGGGGAAGACCACGTTCTCGACGAAGAACAGCCACAGGCCCAGCGAGACGAGGTCGCGGGTGCGCCCCGGCGCCGCGTACAGCCACCACCCGCGCAGCGCGCCGGCCAGCATGATCGCCGTCCCCAGGTACAGGAGCGCGTGGCTGGGGCTCCAGCTGGTGATGTCCAGCCCGTTGATCCGGTGGTTGACGATGTCGACCGGGACCGCGACGAGGAACGTGGCGGTGCCCACCTGCATCAGCCGCAGCGCACGCCGGTCCACGCCGTACCCGCTGTAGCTGTGGAACAGCACCAGCACGACGACGACGACGGTGCCCACCGTGTTGAGCAGGTGCGGCGGAGCCAGGTCGTCACGCAGCCACATGAAGTGCCAGGAGACGTCCCAGGACGACCCCAGCATCTTCAGCAGGAAGGCCGCCAGCCACGCGGTGTAGACCCAGCGCAGCTCGGTCTGGGTGGTGGGCCGCCCGGGCCGACCGGGGGTCACGTACGCCGTCCACAACCACCGGAGCAGGGCGATCGGGTGGGCCAGGCCGGCGCGGAACGTGCCCGGCGCCTGTGGCACGGGCGTGGCGACGGGAGCGGGTGCAGAGGACACGGGGATCTTTCTGACGGCGGGCGTTCGGGCGACCCTAACGGTGATCAGCGCCGTTTCCGAGCCTTCCGATCGCGCGTCCGCGGCGGCTGGGATGCGCGTGGACACGAGGGGTGATCGGGGCGGCCGGGGCGCGCGGTGCGTACTGTCGGACGACGTGGCGGAGAACGGCGGGCACCTGGTCTGGATCGACTGCGAGATGACCGGGCTGGACCTCACCAAGGACAAGCTGATCGAGGTCGCGGTGCTGATCACCGACTCCGAGCTGAACGTCCTCGACCCGGGCCTGGACCTCATCATCGCCGCCGACGACGCCGACCTCGACGGCATGACCGACTTCGTGGCCGAGATGCACGCGAAGTCGGGGCTGACCGACGCCGTCCGCGCCGCCACGCTCACCCTGGCCGAGGCCGAGCAGCAGATCCTGGCCTACGTGAAGCGGTTCGTCCCCGACCGGCGCACCGCCCCGCTGTGCGGCAACTCGATCGGGACCGACCGTGGTTTCCTCGCCCGGGACATGCCCGAGCTCGACGACCACCTGCACTACCGGATGGTCGACGTCTCCTCGGTGAAGGAGCTGGCCCGCCGCTGGTTCCCCCGCGTCTACTTCGCGCAGCCGCCCAAAGGGCTGGCCCACCGGGCACTGGCCGACATCATCGAGTCGGTACGGGAGCTGGCGTACTACCGGCGGACGCTGTTCGTGGCCGCACCCGGGCCCAGCGGCGAGCAAGCCAAGCAGGCCGCCGACGAGGTCATCGGCTCGTTCGCCGAGCTGCTGTCGGCGGGAGACGCCGGCGCCGCCTGACGACGGCGACTCCCCCGGCGGGCCGCCGCGGGGGCTCCGGTATCGTTGGCGCGTTCCCCCGGGCCGTCGCGCCCGGACGGATGCACGGTGGGTGTAGCTCAGCTGGTAGAGCACCAGGTTGTGATCCTGGGTGTCGCGGGTTCGAGCCCCGTCACTCACCCCAGCGGTGGAGGCCCTGGTCAGGCGACTGACCGGGGCCTCCGCCCGTTCCGGCTCGTGCGGGCCACCCCTCCGGTACCGGCGCGACAGGGGGTCTTCCTGCGTGCGTGGCGCGGCGCCAGGGCCCGCTGGAGCCTTCCGCCTCACCGCCCCGCCAGCGCCACGTCGGTGGCGCGGCGGATGGCCCCGTAGCAGTCGCAGGCGTGGGCACGCAGCCGCGGCCGGTCGACGATGGTGATCGCGCCGCGGGTGTAGGTGATGCAGCCGTCCTCGGCCAGTGACCGCGCCGCCTCGCTGACCGAGGTCCGCCGCACCGCGAGCATCTGGGCGAGGAAGTGCTGGGTGAGTTCGAAGGTGGGTCGGTCCATCCGGTCGGCGGTCATCAGCAGCCACCGGGCGGCCCGCTGGCGCACTGTGTGCACCCGGTTGCAGGCGGCGTTGCGGGCGAGCTGGGTGAACATCGCCTGCGTGACGCGGCGGAGTCGGGCCGCCAGCGGGCCGTCGACGTCGGCGGTGTGCCGGTGGAGGTCCTCGGCGCTCATGGTCAGCGCATCCCCGGCCACCTGCACCAGGGCGCGCTCGGTCGGGGCGCCGCCGTCGGCGCCGAGGAACGCCGACAGGCCGACCATGCCCTCCTGGCCGATGGTGGCGGTCTCCACCAGCTCGTCGTCGCCGACGTCCGCGACGACGGAGACGACACCCACGAGCGGGAAGTAGACGGCGGTGACCGGCTCGCCGGGCTGGTGCAGCACCTGCCCCAGCGTCAGCGGGGTCCGGTGCAGATCGGGCAGCAGGGGGGCGAGCGCCTGTTCGTCCATGCCGCCCAGGACCGCGTTGCGGCGTGCGGCGGCGGGGTCGATGGCCACGAGCGGGCTCCTCCGTGCGGTGCTGCCTGGGCCGGACCTTCGACGGGATGAGGTGATCCCACGTCCAGGTCTGCGTACTCAGGCGGAGGCTGCTCCTACGTGCGGGGCGTCCTCATCCTGGCACACGAGAGCCCGTCAGCGGATCGGCGCCGATCGGCTGCTCCTCCGCGGCAATGTCCGATAGCGTGCATTCAGCCACCGGACCTGCCCGGCCACCGACGAGTGCGCCCAGTGGTGACAGCTGGATCGCTCGAGACCCACCGCGGCTCCGGGCGGCCGTCGGGTGGGCCCGGGCGACCACCGTCGGAGCCCACCGGGCTGACAGCGGCTCCGGTGTGCCGTCGGCCGTTCGTGCAACTCGTCCGCGGCGACCAGAGCAGGGGGACGACGCCGGTGACCGATCCCGTGGCCAGGCCCATCCCGCCGGGGCCCCGGAAGGCGGTGGACGAGCTCGCTCGGCTGGTGCTGGCGGAGGAGGACCGCCAGTCGGTGCTGGAGCGCGCCGTCGGACTGGTGACGAGCCTGATGCCGGCCGGTGCGCAGGCCTCGATCACGGTGGTGCGCAACCGGCGGCCCACGACCGCGGCCTTCACCGGGGAGCTGGCGCTGCGGCTGGACGAGACGCAGTACGGGCAGGGGTACGGCCCCTGCATGGACGCCGCCCTGAGCGGCCAGTTCATCGAGATCACCGACGGCCGCACCGAGGACCGGTGGCCGGACTACGTGGCGACCTTCCTCCGCCACGGCGCCCTGAGCTCCCTCTCGGTACCGGCGCCCGCCACGCAGCTGGCCGCGTGCGTGAACGTGTACTCCCCGGCCGCCGGCGCCTTCACCGGAGAGCACCGGCAGGCCCTGGCTGAGTTCGCTGCCTACGCCGGCGTGGTGCTGACCAACATCGAGGCCCTGCAGGACGCCCGCGACCAGGCGGAGAACATGCGGGCGGCGCTGGAGTCCCGGGCGGCCATCGAGCAGGCCAAGGGCATCTTGATGGAGCGGCACAAGCTCACCCCGGACCAGGCCTTCCGACTGCTGGCCGACGCCTCGATGCACACCAACCGCAAGGTCCGCGACCTGGCCGAGCAGCTCGTGCTCACCGGCGAGCTCACCCCTGATCCCACCCCAGCCGGCCGGCACGTCGCCCACCGCCTGCCGCACGCAGCCCCGACATCCACCGCCGGACGGGAACACCGATGACCGATCCCACCGCACCGGGGAACGTCACCGCTGGCGGCATGGCGAGGACCGTGCCGAGCAGGTGCCCGGCCGTGGCCACCCACGACCGCCGGCGACTCGGCCGGTGGTCGCCTGGCCGCCGCGCAACCTCCCCCACCTGACCGAACGGTCGAGAACGAGGACGACCCCATTGTGGCCCAGAGCACATTGAGCTACCGTCCCGCACCGGACTGACCGTCCGGTCAGTAAATGCACACCCACCGAGCGACGGCGGAGCTGCCATGCCCCTCTCCACAGATGCCCCCTCTCGCGAGCGCCACCGGATGACCACCGAGGAGCGCAAGGTCCTCGCGGGCACCCTCGCCGGCACCACGATCGAGTGGTACGACTTCTTCATCTACGCCCAGGCGGCGAGCCTGGTGCTGGCCCCGCTCTTCCTCTCCCCGCTCAGCGAGGACTCCCCCGGGCTGGCCACCGTGCTGTCGCTGGCCACCATCGGCATCAGCTTCCTGTTCCGCCCGCTCGGGGCCATCGTGGCCGGGCGCTTCGGCGACCGGCTCGGCCGCAAGCGGATGCTGGTCTTCACCCTGCTGCTGATGGGGACGGCCACCGCACTCATCGGGCTGCTGCCGACGTACGAGCAGATCGGGTTCGCCGCGCCGGCCATCCTGATCCTGCTGCGAATCCTGCAGGGCTTCTCCGCAGGCGGCGAGTGGGGCGGCGCGGCGCTCATGTCGGTGGAGCACGCCCCGGTGGCGCGGCGCGGCCTGTTCGGCGCCTACCCGCAGGTAGGCGTGCCGGTCGGCATGATCCTCGCGACGGGCGTGCTGTGGCTGCTGTCGACGCTGACCACGCCCGAGCAGTTCCAGTCCTGGGGCTGGCGCATCCCCTTCCTGCTGTCGGTCGTGCTGATCGTCATCGGCTACCTGATCCGCCGCGCCGTGGAGGAGAGCCCGGTCTTCAAGGAGATGCAGCTGCGGAAGAAGGAGTCGTCCGCCCCGCTGCGCGACCTCTTCCGCCGCAACACCCGGCAGGTGGTGCTCAGCGCACTGATCTTCATCGCCAACAACGCCGCCGGTTACCTGCTCATCGCCTTCTTCATCGCCTACGCCAGCACCACCTTGGACATGCCGCGCGAATCCGTCCTGCTGGCCACCACCCTGGCGTCCTTCGGCTGGCTCGCCTTCACGATGTACGGCGGCATCCTGTCCGACCGGATCGGCCGGGTGCGCACGTTCCAGATCGGCTACGCCCTGGTCTTCCTCTGGATGATCCCGATGTTCCTGCTCATCGACACGGGGAACATCTGGCTCTACGGCGTCGCGCTGTTCCTGCTGACCATCGGGCTCGGGCTGTCGTACGGGCCGATGTCGGCGATGTACGCCGAGATGTTCCCGGTCGCGGTCCGCTACTCCGGTGTCTCGATCGGCTACGCCCTGGGAGCGATCCTCGGAGGCGCCTTCGCCCCGATGATCGCCGAGCTGCTCCTGCAGTCGACCGGGTGGTCGGGCTCGGTCGGCATCTACATCATGGTGCTCTGCGTCATCTCCTTCACCGCGGTGACGGTCGCCGGGGAGACGAAGGGCGCGAGCCTGCGGGTGGCCGAGGCCCACGAGGAGTACCTGCGCGCGCACCCCGAGGAGGCCGAGGCCCTCGGCTTCCGGCCCTGACCGGCGAGCGGGGGCACCTCCGGGCCTGACGGAGCGGGACCGGCGGCGCCGGGTGGGGGGGGGGGGGGCCGCGCGGGGGCGCCCCC